>DASRTO010000689.1:0-4779 GCA_035655915.1 Anaeromyxobacteraceae bacterium | reverse complement strand
CCTTCGGAGGATAGGGGATGGGCCGCTACCTCAGGCTCCTCGGGGTCCAGTTCCGCGCCTCGGCGACGGTGGCCATGCAGTACCGGCTCGACTTCCTGGTCGAGGGCGGGCTGGCCGTCTTCTGGATGGCCTGGTCGCTGGCGCCGCTGCTGGTGGTCTTCGGCCACCGCCAGGAGGTGGCCGGCTGGAGCTTCCCGGAGGCGCTGGTGGTCATCGGGTGGTTCACCCTCATGAAGGGAGTGCTGGAGGGGGCGGTCAACCCGTCGCTGGCGGCGGTGGTGGAGCACATCCGCAAGGGCACGCTGGACTTCGTGCTCCTCAAGCCCGCCGACTCCCAGTTCCTGGTCTCCACCGCCAAGTTCGAGCCCTGGCGTGTCCTGGACCTGCTGGGCGCGCTCGCCATCTTCGCCGTCGCCTTCCACCGCCTGGGGCGGCTGCCGGAGCCGGGGCACGTGCTGGCGGCGCTGCTCCTCCTGGGCTGCGCCGCCTGGACCCTCTACTCGCTGTGGGTCCTGGTCATCTCGGCGGCCTTCCACCTGGTCAAGGTGGACAACCTCTCCTTTCTCTTCTCCTCCATCTTCGACGCCGCCCGCTGGCCGGTGTCGGTCTTCCGCGGGGTGTGGCGGGTGATCTTCACGGCGGTGATCCCGCTGGCGCTCATGACCACCTGGCCGGCCCTGGCCCTGCTGGGGCGGCTCGACCTCCGCACCGCGGCCATGGCGGTCCTGGGCGCGGCCCTCTTCTCGGGGCTGGCCCGCCTGGTGTGGCTGCGCTCCATCGCCCGCTACACGTCGGCGTCGTCGTGACGGCGGCCATCGATCCCCGCGGGCCTCGGGCGCACCCCGTGGCCGCGCGGCAGGGACTTTGCGGTCGCGAGCGAGAACAGCGCCCGGAGGCGAGGCCGGGCCGCCGGGGATCCCGCAAGCGGCGGGCGCGATGAGCCGGGCCGCCGGCCACGAAGGAGTCCCGCGGGCGCGGGCGGTCGTCTAGAGTGGTGCCGATGCTGCGACTCACCTTTCTCGGGACCTCGGCCGCCCAGCCCACCGTGCGCCGGAACCTCTCCGGGCTGGCCGTGCGCCTGCGGCGGGAGCTGTACCTCTTCGACTGCGGTGAGGGCACGCAGCGGCAGATGATCGCCTTCGGGACCGGCTTCGACGTCTCGGCCATCTTCTTCACCCACTTCCACGCCGACCACTGGGTGGGGGCCATCGGCTTCCTGCGCACGCTCTCCATGGGCGGGCGCGAGCGGCCCCTCGACCTCTACGGCCCCTGCCCCGCCCGCCGCCTGCTGGAGACGGTGCTCTTCGCCGGGGCCGACCCCTTCGGCTTCGAGGTGCGCCTCCACGAGGTGGAGCCCGGGGCGGAGGTGCGGCGCGAGGGGGTGCGCGCCCTGGCCTTCCCGGTTGACCACCGCATCGCCGCGGTGGGGTGGCTCCTCGCCGAGGACGGCCGCCCGGGCCGCTTCCACCCGGAGCGCGCCGCCTCGCTGGGGGTGCCGGAGGGCCCGCTCTACGGCGAGCTGCAGCGGGGCCGGCCGGTCACCGTGAACGGCCGCGTGGTGCAGCCCGCGGAGGTGGTGGAGCCGCCCCGGCGCGGCCGGCGCGTGGCCATCTCGGGCGACACCCGCCCCTGCGCCGGCACGGTGGAGGCGGCCCGGGAGGCCGACCTCCTGGTCCACGAGGCCACCTTCGGCGACGCCGAGGAGGCCCGTGCCCGCGAGACCCGGCACTCCACCGCCCGCGAGGCGGGGCGGGTGGCGCGGGAGGCGGGCGTGGCCCGCCTGGCGCTGACCCACCTCTCCACCCGCTACGACCAGGATCCCTCGCCGCTCCTGGCGCAGGCGGGAGAGGAGTACCAGGGCGAGCTGCTGGTGGCCCACGACGGCCTGAGCTTGGAGATCCCGCTGCCCGACTAGGCGGCCCCGGACCCGACCCACGTGCAGCGCGCCCTCGCAGATCTGGAGACGTGGATCCCGCGACTGCTCGCCGCCTGGCGGGCGGGGCGGCGCGGGCGCCCCGGGGCCGGGCCGCCGCCCGACCGGCTCCTGCCGCAGGAGGAGCGGGAGGTGGCTGGGGCGGTGGAGCGCCTCTCCCGCGGCTTCACCCGCCGGCGCGAGCTGGCCGGGGCGCGCTACCTGGACGACCAGCGGCTGCTCGGCGCCTACCTGCTCTTCTACTGGCCGGTGTCGTACCTCCAGGCGCGCGGCGTGCTCTCCGAGCTGCCGCGCCGCCCGCGCTCGGCGCTGGACCTCGGGAGCGGGCCGGGGCCCATGGCCTTCGCCGCCCTGGACGCCGGGGCCGCCGAGGCGCTGGCGGCCGATCGCTCCGCCGCGGCCCTCGAGGCGGCCCGGGACCTGGCGCGACGCGCCGGCGAGCCGCTGGCCACCCGCGAGTGGAACCCCGCCCGCGGCCGGCCGCTGGCCGAGCTGGCCCCCGGCCGGCGCTTCGACCTCGTCACTGTTGGGCACACCCTGAACGAGCTCTTCCGCAGCCCGGCGGCCGGCGGCGCCGGGGAGCCGGCCGGGCGGCGCGCCGCGCTGCTCGGGGAGGCGCTCGACCTCCTCGCCCCGGGCGGATCGCTGGTGGTGATCGAGCCGGCGCTGCGGGAGACCTCGCGGGCGCTCTTGCGGGTGCGCGACCTCCTGGTGGCGCGCGGGGCGGCAGTGCGCGCCCCCTGCTTGTGGCGCGGCCCCTGCCCGGCGCTGGCGAGGGAGACCGACTGGTGCCACGCCGAGCGCCCCATCGAGCCGCCGCCGCTGGTGGCGGCCATCGGGCGGCGGGCCGGGCTGCGCAAGGAGGCGGTGAAGATGACCACCCTGGTGCTGGCGCCGCGGGGGGAGGGTTGGCCCGCGCCGCCGCCGGGGCAGGTCTTTCGAATCGTCTCCGAGCCGCTGCCGTCCAAGGGGCGGCTGCGCTACATGGGCTGCGGGCCGGAGGGGCGGCTCGGGCTGGCGCTCCAGGAGAAGCACCTCTCGGAGCGGAACCGCCGCTTCGAGCGGCTGGTCCGCGGCGACGTGGTGGAGGTGACCGGGGTCGAGCCCCGGGGAGACGGCCTCCGGCTCGGCGAGGGCTCGGAAGTCCGCCTCCTGGCGGCCGCCGGGGAGCCCTTGCCGGCGGCGCCGATCGCGCCGCCGGCAGGCTCCCCGGGGCCCGGGATGCCCCGGCGGGGTCCCGGAGATCCATGATGCGGGCGTGGTATCCGTGCCCGGTTGCCACAATCCCTACCTCGGTGGGCTCGGGGCAAGCGACTGCTACCCGCTCGCGGTCTGCCGCGAGCTCCTGAAGATCTCGCTCATGACCTCCTCCAGCGGCGGGTCCTCCACGGTGAGGTCCGACACCGGCAGGGCCGAGAGCATGCGCGCCACCGCCGAGGACACCTCGGCGGCGCGCACCCGCACCACCGCCCGGGCCTCGTCGGCGGCCACCAGCTGGCCGAAGCGCGACAGCTCGGCGGCAGGCACCGGCCGGCCCAGCCGCACCACGATGCGCTTGTCGGGGCGCACCTCGCGGGTGAGGCGGGTCAGGTCCCCGTCGTAGATGAGCCGGCCGCGGTCGATGACGATGACCCTGGGGCACAGCGCCAGCACGTCGTCCATGTAGTGGCTGGTGAGGAGCACGGTGGCTCCGTGCCGCTCGTTGTAGGCCTGCACGAACTGCCGCACCGTGGCCTGCATGGTCACATCCAGGCCGATGGTGGGCTCGTCGAGGAAGAGCACCCGCGGCCGGTGCAGTAGCGCCGCCGCCAGCTCGCACTTCATCCGCTCGCCCAGCGAGAGCTGCCGGGTGGGCTTGCCGAGGAGGTCGCCCAGCTCGAGGAGGTCGGTGAGCTCCCGCACCGTGGCCTCGAACTCCGCGCGCGGGATCTGGTAGATGGCCCGGTTGAGGGCGAAGGTCTCGGCCGGCGGCAGGTCCCACAGCAGCTGCTGCTTCTGCCCCATCACCAGGGTGATGGACTTCAGGAAGTCGGGCTCGCGCCGGCGCGGGACGAAGCCGGCCACGGTGGCCTCGCCGGAGGTGGGGTGGAGCAGTCCGGAGAGCACCTTCAAGGTGGTGGTCTTGCCGGCGCCGTTCGGGCCGAGGAACCCCACCCGCTCGCCCGGCGCCACCGAGAAGTCGATGCCGTCCACCGCCTTCACCACCTCGTAGCGGCGGCGGAAGAGCGAGGAGAGCGCCGCCCGGAGGCCGGGCGGGCGCCGGTGCACCGTGTACTCCTTGCGAAGGGCTCGGACCTCGATCACGAGGCCGCACCTTAAGCCCGCGACGCCCGCCCGGCAACGGGTCCTGACGGCGGGGCCGGCGGCGCCGGGTCGGGCAGCGGGGTAGCGACCGGCCGGAGTGGTCAGGCAGGCGAGGGGTAGAGGCCCCACGCCACCGCCCGCAGCACGCCCGGGGCGTCGTGCTCCACCAGGGCCCCGTGCGAGACCACCTGGGGCCTCGCGGGACGGCCCGGCAGGGGCCCGGCCCGGGTCGCCCGGACCGCTGTAGACTGCGCGCATGGCCACCCGCAAGCGCAAGGGCGTGAAGCTCCAGCCCACCTCGCTCGGTCCCGGCGACCTGCGCCTTGCCGAGCCGCCGCCGGAGCTGGCCTCGCTGGCGAAGGCCGTCGAGGAGGATGGCGGGGCGGTGCTCGCCACCTACCGCGAGCCGCTCGGCGGGCACGCCCTCCTCTTCTGCGCCCTCCCCCTCGACAAGGTGGAGCGCACCCCCTTCCAGCGCGACGTCTCCGATGCCCACGTGCGCAAGCTCACCCTGGCCATGGACAAGACCCCCCGCTACCTCG
>DASRTO010000688.1:0-3241 GCA_035655915.1 Anaeromyxobacteraceae bacterium | reverse complement strand
GCGCGCGGCGGCTCGCAAACGGCGGTCGCGCAGCCCACGGAACACACCGGGCGTTGGCGCTCCGCGCCGGTTGCTCGCCGCAGGCACGGGGCCCGGACCGCGCGCATCGAGGCGCCTGCTGCTCGCTGCGTAGGCCGCCTCCGGCAAGACCGGGCCACCCGCGGCCGAGGCGTCGCGACGTGTGCCAGCGCCGAGGTCGAAGGCGCGCCCTCGCACGGCCCCCGGACTCGTGCTAACACGCTGCCGTGGCCCACGTCCTCATCGTCGACGACGAGCTCAACATCCGCCGGGTGCTGGCGGCCATGCTGAAGCGGGACGGCTACGAGGTCACCGCCGCCGCCGACGGCGAGCAGGCCCTGGCGGTGATGGCCCGCACCCCGGTGGAGGTGGTGGTCACCGACCTGGTGATGCCCAAGCTCGACGGGCTCTCCCTGCTGCGGCGCGTGGCCGCCGACTATCCGGACGTGCCCGTGATCGTGATCACCGCCCACGGCACGGTCGACAGCGCCGTGGCCGCCCTCAAGGCTGGGGCCTTCGACTACATCACCAAGCCCTTCGAACAGGAGGAGCTGAAGAAGATCATCGCCAAGGCGGCGCGGGCCCACGAGATCGAGCGGCAGAACGTCCACGGCCCGAGCGTCGAGGGGGAGAAGCCGCCGCTGGTGGGCCAGTCGCAGGTCATGCGACAGGTCTACGAGGTGGTCGGCAAGGTGGCCGACTCGCCCTCCACGGTGCTGGTGACCGGCGAGAGCGGCACCGGCAAGGAGCTGGTGGCCCAGGCCCTCCACCGGGGCTCGCCGCGGCGGGACAAGCCGCTCATCAAGGTCAACTGCGCCGCCATCCCCAAGGACCTGGTGGAGTCCGAGCTCTTCGGCTACGAGCGGGGCGCCTTCACGGGGGCGGTAGGCTCCAAGCCCGGGCGCTTCGAGCTGGCCGACGGCGGCACCCTGTTCCTCGACGAGATCGGCGAGATCCCGCTGGAGATGCAGGTGAAGCTGCTGCGCGCCCTGCAGGAGTCGGAGTTCGAGCGGGTGGGCGGGGTGAAGACCATCCGGGTGGACGTGCGGCTCATCGCCGCCACCAACCGGGACCTCAAGGCCCTCATCGCCGAGGAGCGATTCCGCGAGGACCTCTACTACCGGCTCAACGTGGTGCCCATCGCCCTGCCGCCCCTGCGCGACCGCCGCGAGGACATCCCGCTCCTGGTGCAGCACTTCATCGAGAAGTACGACCGGCGCCTGGGCAAGAAGGTGGAGCGCATGGACGAGGAGGCCATGCAGGTGCTGGTGCGCTACCCCTGGCCGGGGAACATCCGCGAGCTGGAGAACCTGGTGGAGCGCTCGGTGCTCTTCGCCGACGGGCCGGTCATCTCCGAGGCGCAGCTCCCCGACTCGCTGCGGGAGCGGCTCCCCGGCCCGGCGGCCCCAATCGCCGCGGTGGGCCCGCTGGGGGCCATCGCCGCGCCCAGCGGCGCCTCCATGAAGGAGATCGTCCGCCAGGCCCAGGCCGAGCTGGAGCGAGAGCTCATCACCCGGGCCCTCGAGGAGACCGGCGGCAACGTCACCCGCGCCGCCAAGCGGCTGCAGATCAGCCGCAAGTCGCTGCAGATCAAGATGAAGGAGCTGGGGCTGCGCGGCACCGAGGAGCGCGACGAGTGAGCCGGCGCCCGCCTCCCACCTCCCCGTACCGCCGCCGCCCCCGTTTCCTTGACCCGCCTGGGGGCCGCTGCTAGCGTCGGCTCGCGCCGCGTGGCGCGGCCGCGCGCCCGCACGGACGGAGGAAAGCATGACGCGGACCCGCAGCCTCCACACGCTCGTCGCCCTGGCGCTGCTGGTACCGGCCCCCACCACGCTGGCCGCCGAGGTCACCCGCGTCCTCAGCGCCGCCGAGCCCGACGACCCCTTCGACCTCGACGTCACCCTCACCTGGCGGCACACCACCAGCCGCGGCAAGATCACCCGCGAGCTCTGCAGCACCTACGACCCCACCACCGGGACCTGCGGACCGGGCGGCTCCATCATCGACGCCACCGAGCTGGGCTACACCCGCACCGCCGACGTCCCCGTGGCGCGCTTGGCGGTGGGCCTGTACCAGGACCTCGAGCTGCACGTGGAGCTGCCCTGGGTGCTGGGGGACGACAAGGCCCTCAAGTACGGCAGCGGCGTGAGCGATGCCAACTCGTCCATCCACAACGAGGTGTACGACGCCAGCGGCAACCCCTGCCCCGGCGGAGCCGGGAGCTGCCCCATCTTCCCGGTCCCGCAGACCGGCTACCACGGCAAGACCTTCGGTGACGTGTTGGTGGGGATCGCCTGGGGCATCCTCAGCGAGCAGCGGGACGACACCAAGCCCACCTGGGTCGTCGGCCTGGACGTGACCCTCCCCACCGCCACCCGATACGACCCCAGCACCGCCCCCCTCTCCTACGACAAGTCGAACCCGGCGGCGGTGGGCGAGCGCATCTGGCGCTACGACATCTGGACCGCCCTCTCGAAGCAGTTCGGGGCCGTCGATCCCTACGTGCGGCTGCACGCCAGCCTCCCGGCCCGCTCCGGAACCACCTACTCCAACTGCGACAACGCCGCCTCCCTGGCCGCCAACACCCCGCCGCAGCCGCAGATGGCCGTCACCGCACCGGCCGGCTGCGCCGCCTGGGGAGAGGCCGCCGCCGCCCGGCCGCCGCGGGTGCTGGGCATGGCGTTCGGCACCGAGCTGGTGGCCCACGAGAACAAGCGGGAGCAGCAGCGGGTGGCCTTCGACCTGCGGGTGGGCGCCGAGTGGACCAGCGACGGCCGCTGGTACAACGAGCTCACCGACGCCACCGGCAAGCTCATGCACAGCGACGCCTTCGCCACCCTCCACGGGCTGGCCGGCGCCTACCTGCGGGCCTCCAGCAGCGTGCAGTTCCGGCTCTACGCCGACTTCCGCTGGCAGAGCGATCACTACATCTCCGGAGAGCCGCTGAGCCGCGCCGGCGTCGCCGCGGACAACCCCAACTACGACTGGCGCTACGACACGGTGGGCCGCCGCTTCCGGATCTCCGAGTCGACGGTGCTCGACCTGGGCGGCTCGTTCATGTTCAGCTTCTGAATCTGATCAAGGGAGGGGCGTGCCGCCCCTCCCCACCTTCGGTGGGACCCCTCCCCGCACAGCACGGGTTCACCCGCGCTTCAGCTGCTCCAGGCGGGCGTAGACCTCGCGGCGCGCCAGGCCGCGGGCCCGGGCCACCCGCCGCGCCACC
>DASRTO010000687.1:0-3265 GCA_035655915.1 Anaeromyxobacteraceae bacterium | reverse complement strand
TCAGTGCTCGGGGACCTTGCGGTCCTTGAAGGCCAGCTGCCCGAGCGCCTGGGCGATCTCCGGGTCCCGGGGCGACAGGGCCAGCGCCTGCCGCAGCAGGCGCAGGGCGCCCTGGAGGTCCCCCCGGGCGGCGCTGGCCAGGGCGTGATCGTAGTGCTGCTGGGCCTGGGGCGACCGGCTCGAGGGGGACCCGGGCGCCGGAGCGTCCCCCAGCGGCCGCCAGGGGCCGGCTCCGGTCGCCGCGCCGGGAGCGGCCGGGCGCGCCACGGCGGAGAGCTCGGGCGAAGGCGGCGGCACGAGGACCTGGGCGCCGGAGCGCTCGCTCCAGCCGGGGCTCGACTGGGTGAGCCACGAGGGCAGGATGTCGCGGTCGGCGGCCGGCCGGAGCGAGGCGGGGTCGGGCTCGAGCGCCGGACTGGCCAGCCGGCGCTTCTCCTCCGGCTCGTCGTCGACCTCCAGGCCGGAGAGGACGCCGGCCTCCCGGAGCACGGGGTGCCAGGCCTCCGGCCGGCAGGCCTCGCGGGCGGAGAGGCTCAGCACCCGGCGGCCCAGCAGCGCGAAGATGAGCCGACCCTCGTTCTTGCGCTCCGGCTCCAGGCGCTGGAGCAGCTGCTCCACGGTGGTGCCGTTGCGCATCCCGGCGATGAGCCCCAGCTCGGCCCGGGAGAAGTCGACGATGAAGCGGGGCGGGGGCAGGAGGTAGAGCGGGGTGTCGAGCGGAAGGCGGTCCGGCACGTGGCGCGCCACCGGCACCAGGCCGGGGCTGGCCCGCACCAGCCGGTCGAACCAGGCGAAGGGATCCTGGTTGCGCTCCACCTGCATCTCGGCGAAGGCCACCCCGGCCCGCTCCCGGCCGGGCTGCGAGGCCCAGGCCACCCGCCCCGTCACCCGCAGCTTCTCGGGGAGCCGGTCGGCCTCGAGCATGAGGCGCACCCAGGCGCCGGGGTCGAGCGGCCGCGGCGAGACCACCAGGCAGCCCTTGGGCCCGACGTCGGCGGTCTCGGCGCGGAAGTCGACGCCGCGGTGCAGCACCTCCACCCGCAGCCGGGCCGGGACCCGGGGCGTCCGCCGGGGGTTGCTGATGTACCTCACCAATGAACAGTGTAGCGGCTCCGGCCGCGCCGGGGTAGCCGGCGCCGCCCGGCCGCGCGGCTCCCCCGCCCTAACCGCGTCGGATGGTCTCCACCACCAGCACGGCGAACATCGCGCACAGGAGCAGGGCCGCCGCCGCGCCCAGGAGCAGCGATCCGATCACCACCACCCGGCGCGGGCCGGTCGGCGGCAGGGCGACGTCCAGGTGCACGCGGGGTCCGCGGCGCGCGATCATGCGTCATCATACCGCTCCGGCCGCGGGCTTGACTCGGGCCACCCGGCGGCCGACGCTCCCCGCCATGCCCCTCTTCCGCCGGCCCGACGGCGTCCTCTGCCGCGACGTCCCGCCGATGCGCCGCATCCTGCCGTACCTGATGCGCGGCCGGAACGAGAGCGCCGTCTACCACGAGAAGGCCTACGACCTCACCCGGGCCCGCCCCTGGCTGCGCGCCTACAACCGCAGCCATCGGGACCGGGCCACCCTCTTCCACCTCTTCCTCTACGCCTGTGCCCGGGCGCTCCACGCCCGGCCTGGCCTGAACCGCTTCGTCTCCGGGGGGCGCATCTACCAGCACAAGGGGGTGGCCATCTCCTTCGCCGCCAAGAAGATGATGCGCGACGAGGCGCCCTTCGTCACCGTCAAGGTGGAGATCCCGCCCCACGGGACCTTCGAGGACGCGGTGCGGCACATCGCCGGGCTGGTGGGCGAAGGCCGCCGCGGCCCGGAGCGGCAGGTGGACAAGGAGGTGGGGATCATCACCAGCCTGCCGGGGGTGGTGGTGTCCCTGCTGGTGTGGGTGGCGCGGCTCCTCGACCGCTTCAACCTGTTCCCGGGCTTCATGATCCGGCCCGACCCCATGTACGCCAGCCTGTTCCTGGCCAACCTCGGGTCGGTCGGGATCTCCGACACCTGGCACCACCTCTACGAGTACGGCACGGTGAGCATTTTCGGCGTCATGGGCCCGGTGGAGCGCCTCCCCTTCGTCGAGGGGGGGGCGGTGGCGATCCGGGACGGGGTGCGGGTGCGCTTCACCTTCGACGAGCGTATCAACGACGGCCACTACTGCGCCGCCTCGCTGGGGATCGCCCAGGAGATCCTCGAGGACCCGGAGCGGCACCTCGGCCGGCCCGAGGCGCCGCTCCATCCGCCGCCGGCGGGGCTCTCGTGACCGCGCTGGTCCTCCGGGTCCAGGGCTTCGACTGAGGGCCGGTGCCGGGCCTCGGCTGAGGCACGGTGCTCGCGCCCGTGCTGGCGCGACTCGACGCGGTGGCGGGCGTCTCCCGCGCCCGGGCCGAGGCCTCGGGACGGTTCCTGCTGCTGGAGCTCTCGCCCGGCGCCGGCGCGGACCGGGTACTGGAGGCGGCGCGGGCGGCCCTGGGGCGCGAGGCGCGCCGGCTCTCCGACGCCGAGGCCCGGGAGCAGCTGGCCGCCCGCGGGCGCGGCGACCCCTGGCTCGGCGCCGACGAGGTGATGGCCCTCTCGTACCTGGAGGGGCGCATCCTCTCGACGCGGGTCTCGGCCGAGGCGGCCCGCCAAGCCGGCCTGGACGCCGTCGGGCGCGACCTCGTCGCCGAGGCGCTGCGGATCGAGACCTTCGCCGCGGTGGAGCGGGTCCACGCCGAGGGCGGCCGCTCCTCGAGCGGCTGGTTCTACGACGCCTGGCCGGCGGTGGCCGCGGCGGCCCTGGAGCGCTGCCGGTCCCAACTCGACCCCGGCCGCGTCGAGGCCCTGGGGCGGGCCCTCGCCGGGGCAGTGCGGCGGGGGTGACCGACACCACCGCCGTCGACTGCCTCCGCTTCGCCCAGATGATGCTGAGCCGTCGGGGAGGCGGTGCGAAGGGCGTCGCCGCCTCCGGGGGCATGGGCGGCAGCACGGCATGGGCGCCGCGGAGTTGAGGCGGCGGTGGGAGGTCCGAGCGGTTAAGAGGGAGCCCGGCCTCTCCACGGGGAACCCATGTCGCTCTACGCGCTCTTCAAGCCCAATGGCCCGAGCGGCTTCGGGTACGGCTCCACCGCCGAGCAGGTGACGGCGGGGCTGTCGCTCCGGGGCAAGACCGTGCTCGTCACCGGCTGCAACTCCGGCCTGGGGCAGGAGGCCATGCGGGTGCTGGCGCTGCGCGGGGCCCGGGTGGTGGGGACGGCCCGCACCCTCGACAAGGCCAGGGCCGCCTGT
>DASRTO010000686.1:0-2177 GCA_035655915.1 Anaeromyxobacteraceae bacterium | reverse complement strand
CGCACCTGCCGCCTCGCCCGCGAGCTGGAGATGGGCGATCTGGTGAAGCTGGAGGTCATTGGCGACAAGCGCACCCTCTTCCCGGACGTGGAGGAGCTGGTGAAGGCGGCGCGCATCCTGGTGCAGGAGGGCTTCACGGTCCTGCCCTACACCAACGACGACCCGGTGACGGCCAGGAAGCTCGAGGACGCCGGCTGCGCCGCGGTGATGCCGCTCGGCGCCCCCATCGGCTCGGGTCTCGGCATCCGCAACCCCTACAACCTCCGCATCCTCATGGAGACCGTGAAGGTGCCGGTGCTGGTGGACGCCGGCGTCGGCACCGCCAGCGACGCCGCGGTGGCCATGGAGCTGGGCGCGGTGGCGGTGCTCATGAACACCGCCATCGCCGAGGCCCGGGACCCGGTGCTCATGGCCGAGGCCATGCGCGAGGCGGTCTCGGCCGGGCGCAAGGCCTTCCTGGCCGGGCGGATGCCCATGCGGCTGCACGCCGCTGCCTCGAGCCCGATGACCGGGCTGGTGGGCTCCTCGCCGGAGCGCTAGCTCCCGGGCGGCTCCAGCCGGGTGAACTGGTCGGCCACGAAGCGGAAGACCCGCGAGGGCTTCCCCCAGTTCCCGGCGGTGAAGCCGCCGCAGATCTTCTCGTAGGCCAGCGGGTTCTGGTGCGGCGCGAACTCCTCGACCGTTCCGCGCAAGGCGTAGCCCTCGAAGGTATCGAGGTCCAGCACCAGCCGCGTCTCCTGCCGGTTGACCTTGAGGTTCATGAAGGTCTTCAGGGCCAGGCCGTCCCCGTGGTAGAGCACCAGGCGGTCCAGCTTCGACTCGTGGTGGAAGATGAAGCGCGGCGAGAGATTGGCGTTCTCTCCCACCGCCACCAGCGCCACCTTGACCTGGCCCACCGTCTGCTTCACCTCGTCGAAGGGGATCTGCTCGAAGAACTTCATGGTGTAGGGACTGTGGTGGACCGTGAAGATCTGCTGTCCCTTCACCCAGAGCTCGCCGGCCGCCGTCTGCTCGTAGAGGTCTCCCTCGCCGCCGGCGGCGAGCGGCCTGGTCTTCACCTGGTAGCCCTGGTACTGCTCCACCCTGGTGACGTGCACGGAGATGCACTCGCCGCGGGTGAGGGGGCGCGGCAGCGAGCCGCGCAGCATGACGCGCAGCTCCGAGGGGGTCGGGCCGGGCTCGAGGGCGCGCAGCGGGAGCACCGAGACCGCGGCGTGCTGCCCGGGCTGGCCGGTGGTGCCCATGAAGCTGAGGACCTTGTCGTATTTCACGGTGGGGAAATGCGCCGCCTGCTTGCCCTTCTGCTCCTCGAGGAACTGGAGCACCTTCTGCAGATCGCTCACCTGTCTCCTCCGGGGTCCCCGCCGCGCGGCGCCGAGGCGCGCTAGGATAGCCGAAAGCCGGGGGCCGGGCGATGAAACCGCCGCGACTATACCTCGTCACCGAGGGGGGGCTGGTGCCGGACCTCGCCGCCGCGCTGCGGGCGGCGCTGGCGGGGCTCCCGCCGGGGGCGGTGGCGGTGCAACTCCGGGAGAAGCGCGCCGCGGGCCGGGATCTGCTGGCCATGGCGCGCTCCCTCCAGGCGGTGTGCGGCCCGGCCCGTCAGTTCCTGCTGGTGAACGACCGCCTCGACGTCGCCCTGGCGGCCGGCGCCGCCGGGGCGCACCTGCCCTCGGCCGGGATCCCACCGGAGGAGGCCCGGCGGCTCCTCCCCCCGGGGGCCCTGGTGGGCGTCTCCTGCCACTCGGTCGAGGACGTCGCCCGGGCCGCGGCGGGCGGCGCCGACTTCGCCACCTTCGGGCCGGTCTTCGACACGCCGTCCAAGCGACGGTACGGGGCGCCGGTGGGTCTCTCGCGCCTCGCCGAGGCGGCGCGGCTCGGGCTCCCGCTGCTGGGGCTCGGAGGCGTCGAGGCCGCCAACGCCGCCCGGGTGGTGGCGGCCGGAGCCCACGGCGTGGCCGCCATCCGGGCCTGGCTGGGCGCCCCCGACCCGGGGGCGGCGGTGCGCGCCCTGCTCGCAGCCTGCGCTTGACCGCGGCCGGCGCGGCATGCCTGGATGGGCTCGAGGTGACTGAATGGCCCGGTCGAAGCGGCGAGGCTCGTCGAGCGCTGGCAGACGCGGTGGCGAGGGCCGCCAGGCGGGGCGCGCGTCCGCGCCTGGCCGCGACCCCCAGCGG
>DASRTO010000685.1:0-2753 GCA_035655915.1 Anaeromyxobacteraceae bacterium | reverse complement strand
GCGAGGAGCTGGCGGCCCGCGCCGCCGAGCTCGACGCCATCCGCGCCACTGCCGAGCGGAGCGCCGCCGAGGCGGCTGAGGCCGCGGCCCGGGTGGAGCAGCTGGAGGCGCGGGGGCCCGGGACGGCCGCGGCCGAGCCGGAGCTGGCGGGGCGGGTGCGGGAGCTGGAGGCGCGCCTGGCAGAGTCGCTGCGGCACGAGGCCGACGCCGAGGCGATGGCGCAGGCGGTCCGGTCCGCCGCCGGCGGCGAGGCGGCCGAGGTGACCGCCGCCATGCAGCGGCTGGCCCAGGAGCGCGACACCTACGCCGCCCAGGTGGCCGATCGCGAGGCCCGCCTGGCCCGGCTGCAGCGCGAGCTCAACGACAAGACCGAGCGCCTGGGGCGGCTGGCCCAGGAGGTGGGCGAGCTCCGGTCCAAGGGGCTGGGGAAGCTCTTCACGCGATAGAGGAGGACGACGTGGCCGAGCACAACCGTCGCTACGAGCGCATCGACATCGACCTGCCCTGCCGGCTCTTCATCCCCGGCCGGGACGGCCTCGACTTCCAGGCCTTCACCACCTCGCGCAACCTCGGCCTGGGCGGGATCTTCGTGCAGAGCTCCTTCCTCCTCAAGACCGGGCTGGAGCTGTACGTGGAGCTGGGGCTTCCCGACGGCGCCCTGGCCATCCGCTCCCGCATCGCCCACGTGGTGGGGCTCGAGGACCGCGAGCACCCGAGCGGCATGGGGATCGAGTTCCTGGACGTGGACGCGCACGGGCGCGAGACGCTGCTGCGCTACTTCACGCCGGTCCGCTACGAGCGCTTCTACGAGGCCTTCGTGGAGGAGTTCCCGCACCTCAAGAAGGATCTGCCGCTGCGCGACGTCTCGCTGGTGCTGAACCTGTGGGAGGAGTGGAAGATCCGCGCCGAGGGCGGCCCCAAGCTCACTGCCACCGGCGCGCCCCCGGCGCCGGGCCGGGGCGAGGAGCCGGAGCGGCCGGCAGCCATGGTGCCCCGCCGCAAGGCGCGCGGGCGCTGACCTCCCGCCCGGCGCGGGGCCGCCGCGTCGCGCCCTCGACCGGGCCCGGCTCTGGCGCTAAACCAGCGATCATGATTCGTGAACAGTGTCCGGGGAGGGGCCCCACCGGAGGTCCGGGGGTCTGGGGGGTCGGCCAGCCCCCCAGATGCAAAGGCCGGGCGGAGCCCCATCCGCGGGGCGGCGCGCACCAGCGCGCCGGGGCCCCGCTGCGCGAGGTGGGGCCGTCAATGGGAGGAGCGGGCGCCTGCGCGCCCGCTCGGAGCTTTGCTCGACGGGGCGGGGCGGCACGCCCCGTTATGATCTGGCTAAACGACAGCGTGATTCGCGACGCCGAAGGCGATCGCGAATCACGAACTGTCGTTTAGAACCGTCGCGCCATGACGCCGGTGCGGCTCGCCTTCCTGTGGCACATGCATCAGCCGCTCTACCGGGACCCGGAGACCGGCGAGCACCTCCTCCCCTGGGTGCGGCTCCACGCCGCCCGCGCCTACAACGACATGGCGTCGGTGCTGGAGCGCCACCCGGGCGTGCGCTGCACCGTCAACTTCACCCCGGTGCTGCTGGAGCAGCTGGAGGAGCAGGCCGGGGGGGCCGCCGACCGATTCGCCGACCTCTCGGCGCGCCGCGCCGCGGACCTCTCCGCCGAGGAGCGGCAGCTCCTGCTAGCGGCCTTCTTCATGGTGGACTGGGACCAGCAGATCCGGCCGCTGCCGCGCTTCTGGGAGCTGCTCCAGAAGCGGGGCCGCGACCTGCGCGGCGTAGACCTGCCCCGCGCCGCGCGGGCCTTCTCGGAGGCCGAGCTCACCGATCTGCAGGCGCTCTTCAACCTGGCCTGGATGGGCTTCGCGGCCCGGGACGAGGATCCCGGCGTGCGCGCCCTGGTGGAGAAGGGGCGCGACTTCTCGCGCGAGGACGTGGCCTGGCTGCTCCAGGCGCAGCGCCGCATCGTGCAGCAGATCGTGCCACGCTGGCGCCGGCTGGCTGACCGCGGCCAGGTGGAGCTCTCCACCACCCCCTACCACCACCCCATCCTGCCGCTGGTCTGCGACAGCGACGCCGCGGCGCGCGCCCTGCCGGGCCTCCCGCTGCCGCCGCGCTTCGCCTGGCCCGAGGACGCGGCCTGGCACGTCCGCGCCGCGCTGCGGAGCCACCAGCACCATTTCGGGCGGCCGGCGGCGGGGATGTGGCCGGCCGAGGGCTCGGTGTCCCCCGAGGCGCTGCAGGTGCTGGGCGCCGAGGGGGTGGGCTGGGCCGCCTCCGACGAGGGCGTGCTGCTCCGCTCGCTGGGCCAGGGCGCCTCGCGCGCGGCCTCGCTGTACCGCCCCTGGCGCGTGGCCGCCGGCCCCGGGCGCGAGGTGGCCATGCTCTTCCGCGACCGCGGGCTCTCCGACCTCATCGGCTTCACCTACGCCCGCACCCCGGCGCGGGAAGCGGTGGCCGACTTCGTCTCGCGCCTGCGGCGGGCGGGCCAGGCCTGGCGCGATGAAGGGGGCGAGGGCCCGGCCACGGTGGGCGTGTTCCTCGACGGCGAGAACCCCTGGGAGCACTTCCCGGACTCGGCCCGGGACTTCCTCGACGGCTTGCACCAGGCGCTCTCGGCCGAGCCCGGCCTCGAGACCGCGACCGTGGCCGAGGCGGTGGCCGGAGCGGAGGCGCCGGTCCTGCCGGCCATCCACTCCGGCTCCTGGATCGAGTCCTCCTTCCGCATCTGGATCGGCCACCGCGAGGACCGGCT
>DASRTO010000684.1:0-2620 GCA_035655915.1 Anaeromyxobacteraceae bacterium | reverse complement strand
CCGCTCCCCGGCGCCTACCGCTCCACCACCAGCGCCACCGCCTCGCCGCCGCCGATGCACAGGCTGGCCAAGCCGCGCTTCTTCCCCTCGTCCTTCATCGCCTGCAACAGCGTCACCAGGATGCGGGTGCCGCTGGCGCCGATGGGGTGCCCCAGCACCACCGCCCCGCCCCGGACGTTCACGTTCCGGCCGTCGAGGCCCAGCAGCCGGTTGTTGGCGATGGACACCACCGCGAAGGCCTCGTTGATCTCCCAGAGGTCGATGTCCTTCACGGTCAGGCTGGCCTTGGCGAGCACCTTCTTGATGGCGTCGGCCGGGGCGTCGGTGAACTGCATGGGGGCGCGCGCCGCCCCGCCCCAGGCCGCGAGGCGGGCCAGCACCGGGCGGCCGTCCTTCCTGGCCCGCTCGGCGCTCATGAGCACCACCGCCGCGGCGCCGTCGTTGATCGACGAGGCGTTGGCGGCGGTGACGGTGCCGTCCTTCTTGAACACCGGCTTCAAGGTGGGGATCTTCTCGGGCCGGGCGTTCTTCGGCCCCTCGTCCTCGGCCACCGCGGTCTTCTCCCCCTTCCTGCCCTCGATCTCCACCGGGACGATCTCGGCCTGGAAGAGCCCCTTCTTCTGGGCCTCGACGGCGCGGCGGGTGGACTCCAGCGCGTACTCGTCCTGGGCGGAGCGGGAGATGCCGTGACGGGCGGCGCAGTCCTCGGCGCACATGCCCATGTGGACCTGGTTGTACACGTCCCACAGGCCGTCGCTCAGCATGCCGTCGGTGAGCTCGGCGTTGCCCATGCGCGCGCCGTTCCGCACCGACCTCGCGTAGTAGGGGGTGTTGGACATGGACTCCATCCCGCCGGCCACCACCACCTCGGCGTCGCCCAGGGCGATGGCCTGCGCCGCGGAGATGACCGACTTGAGCCCGGAGCCGCACACCTTGTTCATGGTCCAGCAGGGGGTGGACTCGGGGAGGCCGGCGTAGAGCGCCGCCTGCCGGGCCGGCGCCTGGCCGACCCCGGCCTGGAGCACGTTGCCCATCACCACCTCGTCCACCTGGGCCGGGTCCACCCCGGCTCGCTGGAGCGCCGCCTTGACGGCCACCGCGCCCAGGCGTGGCGCCGGAACGGCGGAGAGCGTTCCAAGGAAGGAGCCGATGGGAGTGCGGGCGGCCCCGATGATCACCACTTCGCGACCAGGCATGGCGGACCTCGTTCAGGTGGGCCCGTGCGCCGGGCGCACGGGGCAGGCGCCGCGAAGATAGGTGCCGCCCGGAAGGTCGTCAAGGCGTGCGTGGGGTCCCGGCGGGGCTAGCCCGCTTCGCGCCCGGGCCAGCCCCTGCTACCCTGCGCCCCCATGTCGGCCCAGGTGACGCCCGCGGTCGCGGTCCACGGAGGCGCCGGCTCGCTGGACCCCGACGACCCCGCCACCTCGGGCGCCGCCGACGCGCCCCGCCTGGTCGGGGTGGCGCGCGCCGCCGAGGCGGCCTTCCGCATCCTGGCCTCGGGGGGCGGCGCCCTGGACGCGGTCGAGGCGGCGGTCCGGATGCTGGAGGACGACCCCACCTACAACGCCGGCACCGGCGCCTGCCTGACCGCCGAGGGCGACGTCGAGCTGGACGCCTCCATCATGGACGGCGACACCCTGCGCTGCGGGGCGGTGGCGGTGGTGAAGGACGTGAGGAACCCGGTGGTGCTGGCGCGGCGGGTCATGGAGCGCTCCAGCCACGTGCTCCTGGCCGGCCCCGGGGCCTCGGCCTTCGCCCGCGAGGTGGGCCTGCCGCCCTACGACAACGCCCTCCTGGTCACCGCGCTGCAGCGGTCGCGCTGGGAGCGCCACCGCGCCGCGCCGGCGGCGCGAGCCCCGGGCGGGGGGACGGTGGGGGCAGTGGCCCGAGACCGGCAGGGCCACCTGGCGGCGGCCACCTCCACCGGCGGAACCGCCATGAAGCTCCCCGGCCGCGTGGGGGACACGCCCATCATCGGCGCCGGCACCTACGCCGACGACGCGCTGGCCGCCGTCTCCTGCACCGGACACGGCGAGAGCTTCATCCGCCTCACCCTGGCCCGGCAGGCGGCCGACCTGGTGGCCCGCGGCCTCCCCGCCATGGAGGCGGCCCGGGCGGCGGTTCGGCTCCTCGCCGGGCGCGTCGGCGGCCACGGCGGCCTCGTCGTGGTCGGCCCGGGCGGCGAGCCCGGCTTCGCCCACAACACGCCGGTGATGAGCCGCGCCTGGTCCGGGCCCGACGGGCGGATCTCCGCGGCGATGTGACGACGGCGCCTTGGTGGGGACGAGCCCCCGCCGTACGCCCACGGGGCGAGCGCAGGCCCAGCCGGATGAGGCTGGGCCGGAGCGAGCGGGGGGTCCGGGGGGGCATCATCCCCCCGGTACGACGACGAGCCCCCGTCCTACTTGGACTTCTCGCCCAGATGCAGGAAGGGCTTCACCAGCTCGATGGGCAGCGGGAACACCACCGTGGAGTTCTTCTCGGTGGAGATCTCCACCAGGGTCTGGAGGTAGCGGAGCTGCAGCGCGCCCGGCGAGGCGGTGATGCGGTCGGCGGCCTGCGACAGCTTCTCCGCCGCCTGGTACTCGGCATCGGCGGCGATGACCTTGGAGCGGCGCTC
>DASRTO010000683.1:0-1985 GCA_035655915.1 Anaeromyxobacteraceae bacterium | reverse complement strand
TCTCCGCGGGCACCTTCAGCGCCACCTTCCCGTTGAAGCGACCGTGCCGCCCGCGTCTCTCGTCTTGCTGGAGGGTGCAGATGTCATAGCCGAGGAATCGCGCGTGCTCCGTTCGCGCATGGGTGATCAGGGTCTTCGTCTCAGACAGTTCCAGCCCGAGCTGGTCGTGCAGGAACTCGCCGATCCGCCGCTTGATCGCCTCGGCCTCCCCCGTGGCCCGATGAATCCCAGCAGGAAGTCGTCGGCATAGCGCACGTATCGCAAGCGCCGGAAATCCGGGTCATCCAGCACCACCGAAGGGGTTCGCTGCATCTGCTTGCGCAAGCGAGCGGCCTCCTCAGGGTGGGCCTGCCGGTTCTTCTCGGCGTCATGCCGGAGGCGGCGATACGCCCTATTTGGCTTCCGCGAGGTGCCCCGGTTGTACTCCGGGAAGGGCACCTGCTCGACGAACTGGTCCAAGCGATCAAGGTAGATGTTCGAGAGGATCGGGCTGGCGACCCCGCCCTGCGGCGCGCCGCCGAAGGTGTGGCCGTACTTCCAGTCCTCAAGATATACTCTACACGGCCAATAGTGGTACATCTCCAAATGTCTGAAACTTGTGCGTCAGGAGCGTTTCCATCTCGCCCTTGTGTACCGTCGACAAGTCGTCCAGGCACCGGTCAATGGCGGTCGTGAACTGCGAGAAGTCTTCGTAGTATGTCGAGTCCAACGACGCCTTGCGCAGGAACCGCCACAGCCGCTCGATCAGGTTCAGGTTGGGTGAGTAGCCCGGCAGGTACAGCAACTCGATCTTCAACGACTCCGCCAGGGCTTGCACCACAGCGCACTTCTGGTACCGGGCGTTGTCCAGAACCAGGGTGATCGGTAACCCCACGCTGGCCTCTGCGACCGCCCGCAACAGAGCGCACACCGACTCGGCGGTGATGTACTCGTGATTCGTCACCCGGATCAATCGGTGCGTCACCGCGTCCAGCGCCCCCAGGACGTTGTACCGCTTGCGGCCCGAGGCCGCCCGCACGAAGAGCCGCGCTGCGCACCACAAGAAGCCCAGGAACGGCGCGAAGACGAAATGGGCGGCGTCCACGAAGTAGACCTGCCTTCGGCCTCGGCGGGCCTGCTTCATCCGTGGCTCAAGGTCCTTTCGCAGGAAGATGGCCTGCTCTCGTGCGTGCTCCTCGACCGTCTTCTTGGGTGGGACGGGGATGGCCCCGGTCTTGCGCCACCGCAGTCCCAGTCGGTCTTTGAGGAAGTGGCGGACCTGGGTGAGGCCCCTGCGGATGCCGGTCTGCTGCTCGATGACGGTCTGGGCCTGCTTGGAGGAGCGGACCGGGTGCTTCAGGAAGTACTCCTCCAAGGAGTCCTGGTGCTCGGCCAGGGCGCTTTGGGGGTGCTGCCAGCGGCCGCGTCGCAGGTTGGGCAGGCCTCCCTCCAAGTACTGGTTGAGGTAGCGTTGCACGGTGCCTCGGGAGACATCCGCGTAGGCGGCAATCCTGTCATGGCTCAGGCCATGGCTCTTGAGCCAGAGGACCTCCATCTTGCGCTGGACCCAGGGGTCGGGGTGATGGTACCGGTCGTGGGCCAGAGCTTGCCGGTCGTCGGCGGTGAAGGTGATCAAGCGCATGACAGGCCCACCTGCTGGGTTCCCAGGTTGCTCCTCGTCAATAGTTTATGGCCATGCACAGCCGCCTACAATTTGTGCCAGACCGGGCCGCGCCGAGTATAACATGCACGACCAGGCCGTTTCACGAGGGGCAAGCTCAAATATTGGCGATGAGGTCGTAATACTCGTCATCCTCGTTCTTCCCGCCGTGGCCTTTGCCGACCTGCTCGACGCCGGCGACGAATTCGACCGACTTGATCCACTTGACCATCTTGTAGCCGAGCTGGTTCTCGACCCGAAGCCGCAGCGGGGCGCCGTAGAGCCGCTCCAGCGGCGCGCCGCTGCGCTCGTAGGCGAGCAGGCTCTGCGGATGGAGCACGTTGGT
>DASRTO010000682.1:0-10936 GCA_035655915.1 Anaeromyxobacteraceae bacterium | reverse complement strand
CCTTCAGGCCCCGCGGGTAGCCGCTGCCGTCGAAGCGCTCCTGGTG
Source organism: Anaeromyxobacteraceae bacterium (assembly GCA_035655915.1). GTDB lineage: Bacteria > Myxococcota > Myxococcia > Myxococcales > Anaeromyxobacteraceae > DASTPH01. The sequence goes on along the minus strand of DASRTO010000682.1, from coordinate 10,890 downwards.
GGAGAGCACGATCTCGGCCGGCACCTGCAGGAAGGCGATGGAGCGGAGGATGGTCCAGCCGATCTGGGGATGGCGCCGCATCTCGTCCCATTCGGCCGGCGAGAGCGGACCCTGCTTCAGCAGGATGGCGTCGGGCACGCCGATCTTGCCGATGTCGTGGAGCAACGCCCCGCGGGCGATGTCCGGCCGCTGCGAGGGGGGCACCCCCATCTTGTCGGCGATGGCCAGGGTGTAGCGGACCACCCGTTGCGAGTGGTCGCTGGTCTCGTGCTCTCGCGCGTCGAGCGCCGCCACCAGGGCGTAGAGGGTGGAGTTGTAGCTGGTCTCCACCTCCACCAGCGCCTGCTGCAGCTCGGCGGTCTTCTCCCGCACCCGCTGCTCCAGGCTCTTGCGGTACTTCTGGCGGGCGATCTCGTGGCGGCGCCGCGCCAGCGCCCGCTCGATGGCGCGGATGAGGTCGGTGACCTTGGGGGGCTTGAGCAGGTAGTCGGCGGCCCCACGGCGCAGGCACTCCACCGCCGCCTCGGTGTCCCCGAAGGCGGTGAGCATCACCACCGCCGTGTCGGGGTGCTCCTTGCGGAGCCGGTCCAGGAGCCAGAAGCCGTCCTTGCCCGGCATCTTCACGTCGCTGATGACCAGGTGCGGCTGGGCGTGACGCGCCGTGTCGAGCGCCTGCTGCGCCCCCTCGGCCACCGTGCACTGGTAACCCTCCTCGGAGAGCAGCACGCCGATGACGTCGCGCACCGAGGCGTCGTCGTCGACGATGAGCACCCGCGTCGCGTCCGCCGCGACGGGCTCGACCAGCGACAGCTGCTCGGGCAGGGCTTCCTCTCCACGCCGGCGACCCACCCCCCGCGGGGAGACGCCGACGGGGTCGCAGTATATCATGCGAACTGGCGCACTCGTGGCTAAGGATGGGCCATGCAGGGGGCCCTGGCCCCCGGACGCCATGCGCCGGTAAGCTCGAGAGGGCCCCGATGCCCATCCTCCCCAACAGGCGGCTGGCCGCGCTCGGCCCGGACCGCCCCGAGCCGGACCAGGTGCGGCGCGCCCTGGAGGAGATCCGCTCGCACGGCGTCCCCATCGACGCCCGCAAGCCTTCCTGGCTGCGGGTGGGGGTTCCCGGCGGCGAGCGCTACCGGAGCGTCCGCGAGACGCTGAAGGGGCTGTCGCTCCACACCGTCTGCGAGGAGGCCCACTGCCCCAACGTGGCCGAGTGCTGGGGCGGCGGCACGGCCACGGTGATGCTCATGGGGGACACCTGCACCCGCGGCTGCCGCTTCTGCCACGTGAAGGCTTCTGGGCGCCCGCCGCCGCTCGACCCCGACGAGCCGCGCCACGTTGCCGAGGCGGTGGCCTCGCTCGGGCTGGACTACGTGGTGGTGACCAGCGTCGACCGCGACGACCTCCCCGACGGCGGGGCGGCCCACTTCGCCGAGACCATCCGGCGGCTCAAGTCCGTTCCAGGCCTGCTGGTGGAGGTGCTGACCCCGGACTTCCAGGGCGACCCGGAGGCGGTGCGGGCGGTGGGACGGGCCGCCCCCGACGTCTTCGCCAACAACCTGGAGACGGTGCAGCGCCTCACCCCGGTGGTCCGCGACGCCAAGGCGAGCTACGGCCAGACCCTGGGCGTGCTGGAGCGGATGCGGCGCGAGTTCCCGGCGGTGATCACCAAATCGTCGCTGATGGTGGGGCTGGGCGAGGCCGAGGCAGAGGTCGAGCAGGCCATGCGCGACCTGCGCGGCGTCGGGGTGGAGATCCTGACCCTGGGCCAGTACCTGCGCCCCTCGGCCTGGCACCTTCCGGTGGTGGAGTTCGTGACCCCGGAGCGGTTCCGGGCCTACGAGGAGATGGGGCGGCGGCACGGCTTCCGCTACGTGGCCAGCGGGCCGCTGGTGCGGTCGAGCTATCGCGCCGGCGAGCTGTTCCTGAGGGGCGAGATCGCGAGGCGGGGGAGGGGAGAGCCTGGAGGTGGCGGTGATGAGACGCGAGGCTGAGGTCGTGCTCCGCCGCGGGCACGACGGGCACGCGGCGGATCCGCCGGAGCCGGTGTCGCGCTTCGAGCGCGAGTTCCCCATGCAGCAGACCCTACGGGAGGACGGGAGTGCCGACCCCTCTCAGGTGCTCCTCCCGGACGCCGAGGTGAAGCGGCTCTACCGCTTCATGGTGCTGAACCGCGAGCTGGACCACCGCATGGTCACGCTGCAGCGGCAGGGGCGCATCGGTTTCTACATCGGCTCGGTGGGGGAGGAGGCCACCGTCTACGGGACGGTGGCCGGCATGGAGGACCGCGACTGGCTCTTCCCCTGCTACCGGGAGCACGGCGCGGCCCTCTGGCGCGGGATGCCCGTCGCCACCTTCGTCTGCGGCCTCTTCGGCAACGCCGGCGACCCGATGCAGGGCCACCAGATGCCCTGCCACGAAACCTGGCGCCCGGGGCGCTACCTCTCCATCAGCGCTCCCATCGCCACCCAGATCCCGCAGGCGGTGGGGGCGGCCTGGGCCGCCCGCGTCAAGAAGGAGGACATGGTGGTCCTCACCTGGTTCGGGGATGGGGCCACCAGCGCCAACGACTTCCATACCGGGCTGAACTTCGCCGGGGTGCACCAGGCCCCGGTCGTCCTGGTGTGCCGCAACAACGGATGGGCCATCAGCGTGCCGCGGGAGCGGCAGACCGCCGCCGAGACCATCGCCCAGAAGGCGCTGGCCTACGGCATCCACGGCGAGCGGGTGGACGGGAACGACCTCCTGGCGGTGCACGCCGCCACCCGGCGGGCCCGGGCCCGAGCCGCCGCCGGCGAGGGGCCGACGCTCCTCGAGTGCGTCACCTACCGCATGGAGGGGCACTCCACCTCCGACGACCCCAAGGCCTACCGGCCGCCGGAGCTGCTCGAGCCCTGGAAGCGGAAGGACCCCATCCGGCGGGTGCGGCTGTACTTGAAGGCCCGCGGGGCCCTTTCCGACGGGGAGGACGCGCGCTTCGAGGCCGAGGCCAGGGAGGAGATCAAGAAGGCCCTGGCCGAGGCCGAGGCCTTCGAGAAGAAGCCGCCGCTGGAGACCCTCTTCGACAACGTCTACGCCCGGCCGTTGCGGCAGCAGCGCGAGCAGCTCGAGGAGCTGCGCGCCGCCCTGGCCCAGGACCCGCGCGTCGGCGGCGATCGCTAGCGGAGGCACCGTGCCGACGCTCAACGTCATCCAGGCGGTGAACGACGCCCTACGCCTCGAGATGCGGCGCGACCCCAGCGTGGTGGTGATGGGGGAGGACGTGGGGCGCTTTGGCGGCGTCTTCCGGGCCACGCAGGGGCTGCAGGAGGAGTTCGGCCAGGACCGGGTCATCGACACGCCCCTGGCCGAGGGCGGCATCATCGGCACCGCGGTGGGGATGGCCCTCCACGGCCTCAAGCCGGTGCCGGAGATCCAGTTCGCCGACTTCATCTTCCCGGCGGTGGACCAGATCGTGAACGAGGTGGCCAAGTACCGCTACCGCTCCGGCGGGCAGTGGAGCTGCCCCATGGTCATCCGCACCCCGTACGGCGGAGGGATCCGCGGCGGCCACTACCACTCCCAGTCGCCGGAGGCCCACTTCATCCACACCGCCGGCCTCAAGGTGGTGGTGCCGGCCACCCCCTACGACGCCAAGGGGCTGCTCATCTCGGCCATCCGCGACGAGGACCCCGTCCTGTTCTTCGAGCCCAAGCGCGTCTACCGCGCCGCCAAGGGCGAGGTCCCGGAGGGCGAGTACACGGTGCCCTTCGGCGAGGCCAAGGTGACGCGCCCGGGGACGCAGGTGACGGTCATCGCCTGGGGGGCCATGTGGCACGAGGCCGCCGAGGCGGCGCGCCAGGCCGAGGAGCACGGGATCGACTGCGAGGTGCTGGACCTGCGCTCGTTGCAGCCGCTCGACGTCGACGCGGTGGAGGCCTCGGTGAAGAAGACCGGGCGGGCGATAGTGGTCCACGAGGCCCCCCTGACTTGTGGTTTCGGGGCCGAGCTGTCGGCGCTCATCCAGGAGCGCTGCTTCCTGCACCTGGAGGCCCCAGTGGCCCGGGTCACCGGCTTCGACACGCCCTTCCCCTACACGCTTGAGAACGAGTACCTGCCGCGCGCCCCCCGCATCCTGCAGGCCATCCGGCGCACGGTCGACTACTGATCGTCCCCCGCCGAGACAGGAGCGGACATGGCCTTCCAGTTCATCCTCCCCGACATCGGCGAGGGCGTGGTCGAGGCCGAGATCCAGCGGTGGTTCGTGAAGCCCGGCGACGAGGTGGTGGAGGACCAGCCGCTGGTCGAGGTGATGACCGACAAGGCGACGGTGACCATCCCCTCGCCGCGGCGCGGCCGGGTGACCAGGCTCTTCTGGAAGGAGGGGGACGTCGCCAAGGTGCACGCCCCCTTGCTGGAGATGGAGGTGCAGCCCGCCCCGTCCGCGGGCGTCGCGCAGGCCGAGAGGGCCCGCCAGCAGCCCTCTCCCTCCGGGAGAGGGCACCCGGAGACCGCGGGATCCGCGAGGGGTGAGGGCGCTCGCCCATCGGGAGCGCCCCGCAAGGCCCTCGCCACCCCCGCGGTCCGGGCGGCGGCCCGCCAGATGGGCATCGACATCGGCGCCGTGGCCGGGACCGGCCCCGGCGGCCGCGTCACCCGGGAGGACCTGACTCGCGGGAGCGGCAACGGCCACGGTGCCGCCACCTGGGCGGCGCCGGCGGCGGTGGTCCGGGGCGCGCCGGCGCCCCCGGCCGAGGAGCGCATCCCGCTGCGCGGGGTGCAGCGACTCATCGCCGAGAAGATGGCGCAGTCCAAGCGCACGGCGGCGCACTTCACCTACGTGGACCAGGCGGACGTCACCGAGCTGGTCCGCGCCAAGGAGAAGATCGCCGCCGCGGCCAGGGAAGAGGGCGTGCGGGTCACCTTCCTGCCCTTCATCGTGAAGGCGGCGGTGGCGGCCCTGAAGAAGTTCCCCCAGCTCAACGCCTCGCTGGACGAGGAGAAGCACGAGATCGTGGTGAAGCGCCACTACGACGTCGCCATCGCCTCGGCCACCGACGCCGGGCTGCTGGTGCCGGTGGTGCGCGGCGCCGACACGCTCTCCCTCCTCGACCTGGCCCGCGAGATCGAGCGCCTGGCCCAGGACGCCAAGGCCGGCAAGGCCAGGCCCGAGGACCAGGGCGGTTCCACCTTCACGGTGACCAGCCTGGGGGCGCTGGGCGGCCTCTTCGCCACCCCGGTCATCAACTACCCCGAGGTGGCCATCCTGGGGATCCACTCCATCCGCCCCACGCCGGTGGCGCGCGACGGGCAGGTGGTGGTGCGGGAGGTGATGCACCTCTCGCTCAGCAGCGACCACCGGGTGGTGGACGGCCACGTGGCGGCGGCCTTCACCGCCGAGGTGATCCGGCTCCTCGAGGAGCCGAGCCTGATCTTCATGCGGATGGTGTAGCCTCGAGGCCCCGAGGCCCGGCCTTGGCGACGCGCACTGGGGTCCGGGAGCGCTCCTGGCTCAGCGCGCCAGGCGGGCCGTGGCGGTCGCTAGGATGGCGCGCTTCCCCTCGAGCCAGGCCCGCGCCGGCGCGGGGTCCACCCCGAACCGCTCCAGGCCAGGGAGGACGACCTCCTCCAGCGTGCGCGTGAACACCTCGCGCTTGAGGGCGTGCGGCAGGACTCCGTGCTCCGGCAGCGCATGGTCCTCCAGCTCCGCCTCGGCCGGCCGGAAGAGCCCGGCGTCGATGCAGCCCTCGAGCATGGCCGGGACGAGCGGGCCCAGGAACGCCGTCCCGCCCCGGGCATGCTCGGCCGCGAGGAGAGCCCAGCCGAGACGGCTGTGCCGGACCTCGTCGGTGGCGAGCTCGTGGAGCACGCGGCGCAGCTCGGCGTCTCGCGCGCGGCCGAGCAGCTCCGCGAGCACTCCCATGCTCTCCGTCTCGGTGACGCAGCAGGCGGCCACCACCTCGTAGAGGACGCGCTCCCTCTGGGTGAGGTGGCCAGGGGCGATCTCGCCGGGCTCGGATGGCCCCGGCTCCTCGGGGACGTCGCCGTAGCGCGCCGCCATCCGGGCGCAGAGCGCGGCGTGGCGCCGCTCGTCGAGCGAGGCGCGGCGGGCCAGCTCCACCAGCGATGCCGGCACCTCCAGCTGCTCCAGGCGATCGGCCAGACGCGCGAAGCGGGCCGCCGCCTCGAGCTCCACCTTCCAGCGGAAGCGCCAGGCCCCGCCGGCGATGCGGGACGTGGCTCCGCTCACCAGCCGGATACTCCGCCGCCGGCGGGCTTCTGTCCCGGCGCGGAGCCGCTCTGGCTGGAAGACTTGTCGTCGGCTCCGCCGGCGGCCGGATCCTTGGCGCCCTTGGGGGCGGAGGCGCAGGCCGCCGCCAGGACGGCGCCGCCCATGACCAGGACCCGCAGGAGCTTGGCGCTCCTCCTCCGCGCATCCCGGACGTCGACGGATCTCCCCGTGGCTCGTTCCATGGCCGGCTGCATAGGTCGCCGGGGCTCGGCGCGCCGGACCCGGAGGGGTCGTCACCCCAGCGCCTTGAGCGCCGCTCCCATGTCCGAGACCGCGAAGAACGCCGTGGCCCTCCGCGCGCTCGCCGGACCGAGGAACACGTACTTGATGTTGACGCCGGCGCCGCCGAGCACCCTGGAGACTTCCCCGAGCGTGCCCGGCTTGTGCGCCAGTTCGACCTCCAGGAGCTCTTCCTGCTCCGGCCGCAGGCCGCGGGCTGTCAGCACCTTGTTCGCTGGAGCGAGCTTGTCCACGACCAGGCACACGACGCCTTGTCCACCGTCGGTGTAGCCGTGCATGGCGCGCAGGTTGATGCCGTTGGCTCCCAGCGCGGACGCGATCTCTCCCAGCAGGCCCGGGCGGTCCTGGACCTTGATCTTCAAGGCCTTTGCTCGCGGCAAGCTCGTCCTCCCCACCCCCGGATGCGCCCCGGTCTCGAGCCGTGCCGGCGCGGCGAGGCGCGACCGCGAAGGCGCGTGCCATGTGGCCGTCCCCGGCCCGGGCCCGGCGAGTGCGGTGGAAGGCCGACGGCCGGGAGGCTAGACGCCGGACCCAGGTGCGCGCAAGCCTTGGCCCCAAAATGGCCGGGCCACGGGCTGTCTAGTCGTTCGCGGCCATGGCCACCTCGAACGCCGCCGCCAGGATCCGCACTCGTCCCAGGTAGGCGCGGAGGTCCTGGTCGCCGCAACGCTCCCCGCGGAGCGTTCGGAACCCCCGCGCCGCGAAGGCCGCGCCGCGCTCCGGCCCGCAGAGGTGCAGCACCGCGACGAGGGCACGACGCTCGTCGACCGATGGGGACCGCACGCCGGGCCGCGCCAGGATCTGCTCCGAGGTGAGGTGGAGCCAGGCGGCGGTCATCTCGATGGCGTGGCTCGGCACGGTGCGGGAGTAGAGGGCGTTGAAGAAGCAGGTGCGCGGATCGTACCAGGGGCCATCGCGGGCGACGGCGTGGTCGCGGATGCACAGCCGCCGCGCCTGCTGGTAGGTGCCGTCGGTCATCTGCAGGAGGCCGACGGCGCTGGAGGCGGGCCCGTACAGCCGGAGAGGGTTCGAGCTCCACCTGAACCGCCAGGCGGCGCATGCCAGCGGGTCGCCCGAGCTCTCCATCTGCGCCAGCGCCGCCAGCAGCTCCGGGCCGATGGCCGGTGTCGCGTGCTCCCGGAAGAGGCTGCCGTAGGCCTTCCAGGTCTCGGCCGGGGCCTTGGCCGCCCCCGGCAGCAGGAGGCCGAGCAGCTCGCTGGGCTTGCGCGCCATCTGGTAGCAGGCGTTGGCGCCGGCGAGCGCCGCCAGGCCGACGGCTACCCATGCCGCGGCCGGCAAGCGCGGCCACCGCCGGGGGTCGAGACGGCGCAGCCATCGGTTCGGCTTGCGCTTCGCGAGCCTCCGGGCCACACCGCCATGGTAGCGCGGACGTCTCTGACGGATCACAGCCATCAGGGCGCCAGCGTCACCATGGGCACCCCGTAAGCCCCCGACGGCAGGTAGGCGATCCCGCCCTCCACCACCACGTCCTGCACCCATCCCTGGGTGCGGACGAAGCGCTCGAAGCTCGGAAGGTCGGGATCGCCGAGGCCGTAGATCAGGATCCCCTGGTCCATCCAGCCCGCTGCGAGAAAGAGCTTGCCGCCGGTGGCCTTCAGGATCCACGCCCACTGGCCCCCGACCTCCTGGGCGCTGGCGACGGCGAGGGGATCGAGGCGCAGCGCGGCGAGGCGGGCGACGCTCGTTCCGCCTCCCCAGACCCAGGTCTGGATCCAGGCGTGGCCGCCCTGGGCGGCGGAGCCGCCGGGCCAGCCAGCGACCGGGGCGCTGGCGAGGAGCCTGGCCGTCCCGCGTTCGATCACCTCGAGCGCGTGGACCCAGGTGGTGGCGTCACCCGTCCAGTCCTTCGGCGGGACGGGCTCCTCGGTCCAGAGCCGGGCGCCGTCCTCCGAGGCAGCGAAGAAGACCCCGGGCACGTTCACCTTGGGAAGCAGCGCCGGCCGGTATGGATCGGAGACGTCGATGCGGTCCAGGTAGTACCGCACCGTCGAAGGCTCCGCCTCCCACTCGTAATGGGTGAGCCACAGGAACGAGCCCGTCGCGGCCAGGCCCCAGGACCAGGCGCTCCCGGGGATGGCGACGACGGCGGCACGCGCGGGTCGGTCGGGGTCGGACAGGTCGAAGAGGCGGACCGCGTCGGGCACCCCCCCGCAACCGGCGCAACCGGGCGCGCCGGCCGCCAGGGGAGCGATCCACCAGGCCCGGTGCAGCGCCAGGACGTGCCCCACGAGCAGCGCCTGGTCGCCGTAGCCCCAGTACCCGCCCCAGCCGTAGCCGCCCGCCTCCTCCGGGGCGAGATCGAGCCGCCCGCGAAGCGCCGGGTTGACCGGGTCGGAGAGGTCCACCGCCTGTAGCCAGGCCGCGCCGGTGGCCCAGTCCTGGGCCAGCAGCCAGACGATGTCGCCGTCGGAGAACATGCGCGCCTGGGGCGCCGCCACCGCCACCCGCGCCAGCGGCACCGGAGCGTCGGGGTCCAGCGGCTCGGTCACGACGAGCTCGGTGGCGCCGCGGTACCAGTCGCCGGACAGCTCCACCGCCTTGCCGCGCAAGAAGGCCAGGGCGTCGACCGGGCGGGCCAGGTCGAGGCGGGCCAGCTCGGCGGGAGCGGACCGGTCGGCGGCGTCGATCACCTGGAGGCTCTGATTGGAGAGGGCGCCGAGCCGGGTCGCCGAAGCGTCGAGCGGGAAGGCCCGGGCGATGGCGCCGGGGTGCGGAAGGAAGCCGCGCCCGGCCAGGGCGTCGCCCGCCCAGTCCACGAGCTGGGTGCCGCCGAGCCAGGTCCAGGAGGTCGCGTCCCAGCCCTGGGCCGGCACCACCACCAGGCCGACACGGCCCGGCGCCGGGTCGATCACCTGGAAGGCCTTCCGCAGGTCGTCGGCCGGCGACGCCACCCAGCCCCAGTCGCCTCCGAAGATGGCGCGCGACAGGAGCGTGGGATGCGCCGGGTCGGCGACGCCGACCAGCGAGACCTGGAGCTGGAACGGCTTGCCGGCCTCGTTGGTGTGCCCCAGGGCCAGGAGCCGGTCGCCGCGTGGCTCGATGAAGTCGAGCTGCCCGGGCATCTCCAGGGGGATGCCGGCCTGCCTCGGGTTGGCTGGGTCGGTGGTGTCGACCAGGAACAGCGGGTCGATGCGCGCCGCCGTGACCAGGTAGGCCCGGGTCCCGTCGAAGCGCGCCGACGTCAACGACTCGCCGGCCGAGCCGTCGACGGCGAGCCGGCTCACCGGCTCGACCGCGCCGGGAGCGGGCGTCGACCAGACCTCCAGGGCCGCCCCGGCGTTCCAGCCGGCGTCCACCACCGCCCGGAAGAGGCCGGTGGCGGAGTCGAGATCCATCCCCCAGCGGTCGCGGACCGCGCCGAGGCAGGACCAGGCGGCGCCCAGCGCCAGCGCGCCGCCCGGATCGGAGATGTCGATGGCGCGGAACCAGGTGAGGGGTCCCGAGACGTCCCAGGCCGCCTGGGACAGGATGATCCGTTCGGCCGTGACGCTGGCGTGCGTGTCCCAGCCGGCGGCGGGGAAGTCGAGCCGGTCGACCGGCCGGGGGTCGGCGGGATCGGGGATGGCGAAGCTCGCCACGTACACCAGGTCGGCCTCCGGGGCCGCGGCCGGTGCGCCCGACACGCCGGGGGAGGCCGCGCCGGCGACGGCGGGCAGCACGCCGTACCAGGGGTATCGCCGCGAGACGACGTACACGACGTCGCCGACGATCCGCGTCTCCGTGAGCTGGCCCTCGATGGGGAGCCGCGCCAGCACCGCCGGCGCGACGGGGTTCGAGACGTCGATGGCCCAGAGCTCGGAGCCCATGCGCGGCCACACCGAGGCGGCGTCGCCCGCCAGCGCCACGAAATCGAAGGCGTCGCTCACGGCCACGAAGGCCACGGTCCCGCGGAGGTAGAGGTCCACCGGGACGCCTTCGACCGGGACGCGCGAGAGCAGGGTCGGATGGGCCGGATCGGCGAGGTCCAGGATCTGGAGGCCGCGGAAGGCGTTGAGGACCAGGAGCCGATCGCCGTCGAGCCGGTAGATGTCCGCCTCCTCGACGGCGCGAGCGGAGGAGCCGTCGCCCGAGACGGGGGTGCCGGTGGGGGTGCCGCCGGTGGCGACGACGCGGCCGCCCCCCGGCGCTGGCGAGACGAAGCTCTCGTCGCCGACGGCGTGAAGCCCCTGCGGAGCGCCGCTGCACGCCAGCGCGGACGCTGCGACGACACCCAGCGGGAGGCCCCCGAGCCTCATGCCCCTTTCCTCCGCTCCCACGGTAGCAGGTCCACGGCCAGGGCGGCACGGTACAGTGAGGCAGGCGCAAGAAGCCGGCCCGGTCGCGCTGACCCCCCCCCGGGTCGGCCTCCTCCCGCC
>DASRTO010000681.1:0-6843 GCA_035655915.1 Anaeromyxobacteraceae bacterium | reverse complement strand
CCGTCTGCCCGATGCTCGACCTGTTCCTCCGCAAGTACGCCTGGACGGCCAAGCTGGCACTGCTCTTCGCGGCGGCCTGGCTCTCGGCCAAGATCGTCAACACGGCGGTGGGGGCGCTCATCCGGCCCACGCCCCGCATCGACCTCTCCACGCTGCCCTCGGGCGCCCCGCGGGCCCAGATGTGGGCCCAGCTGGAGGTGGACCGCCTCTACCCGCTCATCGGCCAGAAGCCGCCCGCCCCGGCCTCGCTCGACGAGCCCGGCCCGACCGCGGCCCCCCCGCCGCGCACCTGCGGCGACCGGATGGCCCCGCCGGTGAAGAGCGGGCTGCGGGCGCAGCTGGTGGCCGGGGTCATCGCCGAGGACCCCCGCTGGTCCATCGCCTCCATCACCGACCTCACCAGCCGCGACACCCGCATCTACGGCATCGGCGATCCGGTGCTGGGGGCGTCGCTGCTCTCGGTGGAGCGCATCCGCGACGAGCGCGATACCACCGGCCGGGGGTTCAAGGTGGTGGCCATCGTCTGCAACAACGGCCAGAAGGAGTTCCTGGACTTCGACACCGCCGAGGGGGTCACCCTGGCGAGCGGCCCCAACCTCGGGATCTACAACCCGACCGCCCCCGCCCCGGCCCCCGGGGCCATGGGGCCGGCGTCGGAAGGCGTGCGGCAGCTCGGCGACAACCGCTACGAGGTGCAGCACCAGCTCATCGAGAACACCCTCTCCAACCTGAATTCCATCGCCACCCAGGCGCGCATCGTGCCCAGCTTCAAGAACGGGGTGGCCAACGGCTTCAAGCTCTTCTCCATCCAGCCCGGCTCGCTCTACGCCGCCATCGGCGTGCAGAACGGCGACGTCATCCAGAAGATCAACGGGTACGAGATCAACTCGCCGGACAAGGCGCTCGAGGTCTACTCGAAACTGCGGGACTCGCGGCACATCACCATCGAGATCGAGCGCAACGGGCAGGCCATCCGCAAGGAGTACAACGTCTCCGGGCCGTGAAGGCCGGGGGGAACGCCCCATGCGAACGCTCCTCGCCACCGCGCTGCTCGTCCCCGCCCTGGGCCTGGCCCAAGAGGGGACGCCCCAGCCGCCGCCGCGTCCACCGCGGGCTCCCCTGCGCGCCGGGATGCCCGAGACCGGCAGCCCGGCCCCGGCGGCCCGCCCGGCGCCGCCCCCGCCCGCGGCGGCGCGCCCGCCCGGCCAGCCCGCCGCGGCGGCTCCCGCCGCGCCAGGCCGGCCGGTGGCCCGGCCCCCCGGAGCGCAGCCGGCCGGGGCGCGTCCGGCGGCCGGAGCCTCCGGCACGGTGCCGCCCGGCGCGGCCGGGGGGACGGCGCGGGCCGACGGCCCCTGCGTCCCCATGCACGGGCGCTTCCTGCTGGCCTTCAACAAGGCGGACATCGTCGACGTGCTGGAGCAGGCCAGCCGCTGGACCTGCCGGAACTTCATCTACACCGACGAGGCGGCGCGCGGGAAGATCACGCTCCTTTCCAAGACGCCGGTGACCGCCGAGGAGGCCTACGCCGCCTTCCTGGCCGCCCTGGCCTCCAACGGCATCGGCCTGTACCAGACCGGCAAGTACTGGAAGCTGGTCCGCATCGCCGACGCCAAGAAGGCCCCCATCCCCATCCTGCTCGACGACGGCAGCGAGGTCCCACAGCAGGAGCAGCCGGTCACCAAGCTCATCCGCTTGAAGCACGCCGAGCCCGACCAGCTCCGGGCCGTGCTGGGCAACTTCCTCTCCCCGCAGGGGGCCGACCTGCAGGTGGTCCAGCCCGACCTCCTCATCATCACCGACATCGGGCTCAACGTGCGCCGCGTGGAGCGGATCATCGAGACCATCGACCGGCCCGGGTCGGCCGACCTCATCCGCGTCATCCAGGTCCAGTACGCCGCGGCCCGCGACATGGCCGACAAGATCAACCAGATCTTCTCCGCCGGCCCGGGCCAGCCCGGGCGGCCGGTGGCGCGGCGGCCGGTGATCGGCGGCGTGCCGCCCGGCCAGGCGCCGGGTGCCGAGGCCTCCGAGGTCTCGGTGACCAAGGTCCTGGCCGACGAGCGCACCAACAAGCTCATCGTCATCGCCGACGAGAAGAGCTTCCAGCGCATCATGGAGCTGGTGAAGCAACTCGACACCCCCACCGCCGGCGAGGGCGCCATCCACGTGGTCTTCCTCAAGAACGCCAACGCCGAGGACATCGCCCAGACGCTGCAGGCCCTGGCGCAGGGACAGGCCACCGCGCGCCGCACCGGCGGGACGGCGCCGGTGGTGCCGCCTCCCCCCGGCCAACCGGCCGCGCAGCAGGCCCGGGGGCCGGGGACGGTCACCGCCGAGCTCTTCAGCGGCGAGATCAAGATCACCGCCGACAAGCCCTCCAACTCGCTGGTGGTGCTCGCCAGCGGCTCCGACTACGCGGTGCTCCTGCGCCTCATCGAGAAGCTGGACCGGCCGCGGCGGCAGGTGTTCGTCGAGGCGGTGCTCATGGAGGTAGACATCACCAACGACTCCCAGATCGGGACAGCCATGCACGCGGCCATCCCGGTGAACACCTCCCAGGGCAAGGGCTTCATCCCCATCGGCCTCGAGCCGCAGCGCATCAACTCGCTCAACCCGCTGGGGGCCCTGAGCCTGGGCGGCTTCCTGACCGGGCTGGTCGGGCCGGTGTCGGCCGACCTGAAGGACATCTTCCCCTACTCCTCGGTGGGGGTCCTCATCCAGGCGCTGCAGACCTCGAGCAGCGTGAACGTGCTCTCCACCCCGCACCTCCTGGCCCAGGACAACGAGGAGTCGGAGATCATCGTCGGGCAGAACGTCCCCTTCCAGGCGGGCTACAACCCGGGCTTCAGCACCACCGGCCTCACCACCGGTACCACCGGGACCGCCGCCTCGGTGGCCGGGTACGGGAGCCTGGCGCTGGCGAGCTTCGTGGCCCCCATCCAGCGGCAGAACGTGGACCTGAAGCTCAAGATCAAGCCGCAGATCCACGAGGGGGACATGGTGCGGCTGGACCTGGAGGAGCAGGCGGAGGAGATCGTCGCCCGCGACCCGGTGCTGGGCCCCACCACCGCCAAGCGCAGCGTCAAGACCAAGATCGTCGCCAAGGACCAGAGCACGGTGGTGATCGGCGGCCTGATCCAGGACCGCAATACCACCTCGGTCCAGAAGGTGCCGCTGCTGGGGGACATCCCCATCATCGGATGGCTCTTCCGCGACACGGTGACCGCCAAGAGCAGGACCAACCTGCTGCTCTTCCTCACCCCCTACATCATCAAGGACCAGGCGGACTACCGGCGCATCCTGGAGCGGAAGCAGAAGGAGCAGCGCGAGTTCCTGGAGGAGTTCTACGGGCGCCAGCCCGGCTACGAGGTGGCCGCCGACTGGGGCCGCAAGGGCGGGCCGTTCTCCAAGATGCGCCGCGAGACGATCCTGGAGAACCAGCGCATCGAGAACGGCGGTAGCGGCGCCCCTGGCGAGCGCCTCATCCGCCCCACCGAACCGCCTTCCGGGCGTCCGGCGCGCCAGCCGCCCCCCGAGCCGGCGGCGGCGGTCCCGCCCGCGCCGGCGCCGGCGGTCCCGCCCGCGCCGGCGCCCGAGGCCGCCCCGCCGGAGGCGGCCCCCGCGCCGCCGGGGACCCCGGAGCCCGTGGCACCGGGGACTCCCGCGCCCGCGCCGCCTCCCGAGCCGCAGGACTGAGGTGGCGAGGGGAAGGCACATGAGCGACGTCACCACCGCCCCCATCACGCTGGAGCGCGACAGCCCTCCGGATGCCGCCCGGGCGGCGGGGCGGCCGCTCGGCGAGATCCTGGTGGCCACCGCCGGGATCCCGCCCCAGCGCATCGAGGAGGCGCTCCTGGCCCAGCAGGGGGAGATGGCCGGCCTGCGGCTGGGAGAGGTGCTGGTGCGCCAGAAGGCCGCCACCGAGGAGCAGGTGCTGCGGGCGCTGGCCCTGCAGCTCGACCTGCCCTTCGCCGGGTCGCTGGACGCGGCCGCGGTGCCTTCCGAGCTGGTGCGGCTGGTCCCCATCAACTTCGCCAAGCAGGCGCGGGTGCTGCCGCTGGGGAACGGCCCGGACGCGGTGCGGGTGGCGGTGGCCGACCCGCTCGACACCGGCGCCCAGGACAGCCTCTCCCAGCTCCTGGGCCGGCCGGTGGCGCCGGAGGTGGCGCTGCCCCAGGCGGTCCTCGACGCCATCAATGCCGTCTACGATCGCGCCGCCGACAGCCACGACCGGCTCATGGAGGACCTGGGCACCGAGGACCTCGAGTCCGTGGCCCACGAGCTGGAGGAGCCGGCGGACCTCCTCGACGCCGACGACGAGGCCCCCATCATCCGCCTCGTCAACTCGCTCATGTTCCGGGCCGTGAAGGAGCGCGCCTCCGACATCCACATCAACCCCGAGGAGCGCGACATCTCGGTGCGCTACCGCATCGACGGCGTGCTGCGCGAGGTCATCCGGGCCCCCAAGCGGGTCCAGGCCTCCATCGCCAGCCGCATCAAGATCATGGGGGGCCTGAACATCGCCGAGAAGCGGCTGCCGCAGGACGGGCGCATCCGCATCAAGATCGCCGGCCGGGACGTCGACATCCGCCTCTCCACCATCCCCACCGCGCACGGCGAGCGCATCGTCATGCGCCTGCTCGACAAGTCGGCGGTGCTGCTGGACCTCTCCGAGCTGGGCTTCGAGGACTGGCAACTTCAGATCATGGACTCGCTCATCACCCGCTCGCACGGCATCGTGCTGGTGACCGGCCCCACCGGCTCGGGCAAGACCACCACCCTCTACGGGGCCCTCTCCAAGATCAACTCGCCGGACTTGAACATCCTCACCATCGAGGACCCGGTCGAGATCCAGCTCAGGGGCGTGGGGCAGGTGCAGGTGAACCCCAAGATCGAGCTCACCTTCGCCAACGGGCTGCGCTCCTTCCTGCGCCAGGACCCGGACATCATCATGGTGGGCGAGATCCGGGACCTCGAAACCGCCGAGATCGCCATCCAGGCCTCGCTCACCGGCCACCTGGTGCTCTCCACGGTCCACACCAACGACGCCGCCGGGGCGGTGACCCGGCTCTTGGACATGGGGGTGCAGCCCTTCCTCATCGCCAGCTCGCTGGTGGGGGTGCTGGCGCAGCGGCTGGTGCGGGTGCTCTGCCCCGAGTGCAAGCAGGCCTACGCCCCCACCGCCGAGGAGCTGGAGCAGGCCGGCATCACCCGGGAGATCCTGGCCCGGGCCGGCAACGCCTCCGGCCGGCTCTACCGCCCGGTGGGCTGCCCGGAGTGCCAGAAGACCGGCTACCAGGGGCGCACCGGCATCTACGAGCTGATGCTGGTGGACGACGACGTGCGCCAGCTCGTCCTCAAGAACGTGGACTCCAACACCATCAAGAAGAAGGCGGTGGAGAAGGGGATGCTCACCCTGCTGGAGCACGGCGCCTTCAAGGTGGCGCGCGGCATCACCACCGCCGCCGAGGTGCTGTCGGTGACGGCGGAGGACCTCCAGTAGGCCATGCCGGTCTTCGAGTACAGGGCGCTCAACGCCGGCGGCAGGACCGTCGAGGGGCTCAAGGAGGCCGACTCGCCCAAGACGCTGCGCTCGGTGCTGCGGCGCGACGGGCTCTACCTCACCGCGGTGCTGGGCGAGCAGGCGGCGGCCCAGGCGGCAGCGCGCGAGGTGAGCGTGCGCCGCTGGGTGGGGGGGCGCATCCGGCCCGAGAACGTGGCGGTGGTGACCCGCCAGCTGGCGGTGCTCACCGGGGCCGGGGTGCCGCTGGCCGAGGCGCTGAGCGCGCTGGTGGACCAGGTGGACCACGAGCGGCTCAAGAAGGTGGTCTCCAACGTGAAGCAGCGGGTGAACGAGGGCAGCTCGCTCGCCGACGCCCTGAAGGCCCACCCCCGCGTCTTCAGCGACCTGTACGTCAACATGATCCGGGCCGGCGAGTCCTCGGGCGCGCTGGAGGTGGTGCTGAAACGCCTCGCCGACTTCACCGAGTCCCAGGCCCGGCTGCGCGCCAAGGTGGTGGCCACTCTCACCTACCCCGTGGTGATGGTGGGCTTCTCGGCGGTGATCCTGGGCATCCTCTTCACCTACGTCATTCCCAAGATCACCAAGGTGCTGGAGGACGCCAAGGTGACCCTGCCGTGGACCACCCGGGCCCTCATCGCCTTCTCCACCTTCGTGCACGACTGGTGGTGGGTCATGGCCCTGGCCGCCGTCCTGGCGGTGGTGGGGGTGGCCCGCTGGCGCCGCACCCCCGCCGGCCGCGCCCGCTGGGACGTGTGGGTGCTCGGGCTCCCGGTCTTCGGCGGCCTCATCCGCCAGATCGCCATCGCCCGCTTCTCCCGGACCCTGGCCACCCTCCTCAAGAGCGGGGTGCCGCTCCTCTCCTCGCTGGACATCGTAAAGAACATCGTGGGGAACACCCGGCTGGCCCAGGTGGTGGAGGAGTCGCGCGACGCCATCCGCGAGGGAGAGAGCATCGCCGCGCCGCTCAAGCGCTCCGGCGAGTTTCCGCCGCTGGTCTACCACATGGTGGCCATCGGCGAGCGCTCCGGCCAGCTGGAGGAGATGCTGGGCAACGTCGCCGACGCCTACGACTCCCAGGTGGAGACCAGGGTGGCGGCCCTCACCTCGCTGCTCGAGCCGGCCATGATCATCGTCATGGGCCTGGCGGTGGCCTTCATCGTCTTCTCCGTCCTCATGCCGATCCTCCAGATCAACACCGTCGCCGGAGGGTGAACGTGAGTCGGATCCCCAGGGGAATGACGCTCATCGAGATCCTGATCGTCAACACCGCTTCCGGAGGGTAGCCGTGGACCGAATCCAAGAACGAATGGCCGCGTGGC
>DASRTO010000680.1:0-3854 GCA_035655915.1 Anaeromyxobacteraceae bacterium | reverse complement strand
CCCGCGCCGCCGGCGAGGCCTCGGCGGCGCTGACCGACGCCGCGCTGGGCCGCCTCCTCGACCTGGCAGCGGGGCGGCTGGGCGCGCCCCCCTGCCGCTTCGCCTGGCTGGCCCTGGGCAGCTGGGGGCGGCGCGAGCCGCTGGTCCGCACCGACCTGGAGTACGCGCTGCTGCTCGAGTCCGGCGACCCGGCGGCGCGCGACTGGTTCCTGCGCCTGCCCGGCGAGGTGGCCGATGGGCCCGGCCGCCGCGGCTTCCTCCCCGACGCCGCCGAGCTCTCGCCCCATCACGCCGACTGGTGCGCCCCGCTCCCCGAGTGGCAGGCGCGCTTCCGCGGCTGGATGCGCGAGCCCGTCCGGCGCAACGTGAGGTGGTCCACCACCTTCTTCGACCTGCGCCCCGCCGCCGGAGACCTGGGCCTGGCCGAGGCGCTGCAGGAGGAGATCCGGCGGGGTCTCACGGACCATCCGCCCTATCTCTCCTTCCTGGCCAAGGACGGGGTGGAGACCCCCTCGCCGCTCGGCCCCTTCGGCCGCCTGGCGGTGGCCTGGCGCGGAGAGCATCGCGGCGAGATGGACCTGAAGGAGCGCTTGCTCCTGCCGCTGGTGGACGCCGGCCGGGTGCTGGCGCTGCAGCACCGGCGGGTGGAGGTCACCGGGACGGTGGACCGGTTGCTGGGGGCGGCCCTGCTCGAGCCGGACCGGGCCGGGCTCCTGGTGCGGGCCGCCGAGGACTTCGGCTGGGCCCTGGGGCTGCAGGCGCGGGAGGCGGCGCGCCGCGGCGACGGCGGCCGCTGGCTCCGCCCCGGCGACCTCTCCGGGGACGACCGGGCGCGCCTCCGCGCCGCCGGCGCCACCCTGGCCCGCCTTCAGGCGCTCCTGCGGGTACGCTTCGAGACCGACTGGCTGCGCTGGTGACGGCGGCGAGGGCCACCCCGGCCGGTCAGCCCGGCCTTGCCGCGCAGCGTCACGGACGCGTCACGGGCGGTATCGCCTCCCTTTTGACAAGCGACGCGCCGCTCGACTAGAGACCCCGGCATGGCCGCTGCCGAGGCGCGCAAGGGCGCCTTCTTCGACGTGGACGGGACACTGGTGCGCACCAACCTGGTGCACGCCTTCGCCTTCTACGCCATGAACCAGGGCTCGATCCTGGGAACCGCCTGGCAGACCCTGCGCACGGTGGCCTCGGTGCCGCTCTTCTGGGCCACCGACAAGGTGAATCGCAAGCTCTTCAACGAGCTGTTCTACGCCTACTACCAGGGGCAGACCGAGGACCGCCTGGTGGTGCTGGCCGAGGAGCTGTTCCAGGAGGTGCTGCGGCCCGCCATCTACCCGGGCGCCCCGCGCCTGCTCGACGAGGCCCGCCGCGCCGGCTGCCGACTGGTGCTGTGCACCGGGGCCCTGGACGTCACCATGTGGCCGCTGGCGCGCCACCTGGGCGTGGACGACCTCATCGCCAACCGCATGCACTTCGTGGACGGGGTGGCCACCGGCCGGGTGGTGCCCCCAATCATCGAGGGGGCCCACAAGGCGCTGGCCATCCGCGACTACTGCCTGCGCCAGGGGCTGGCGCTGGAGCAGAGCCACGCCTACTCCGACTCCTTCTCCGACTACCCCATGCTGGCGGTGGTGGGCCATCCCACCGCGGTGAACCCCGATCTGCGCCTGCGCGGGGTGGCCCGGAGCTACGAGTGGCCGGTCATCTCCACCGAGGAGGGCTGACGATGCGCAACCCCACCCGGCTCTCCCGCCTCTACGAGGCGACCGAGCAGGTGGTCACCATCGAGAAGGACTCGCCGCCGCGCATCCTCTTCTCCGGCGAGGACCTGCTCCTGGAGGATTTCCCGGTCGGCACCCGGGTCATCTACCCGCGCCCGCCGGTGGAGGGGCTCCCCAACGTCAAGAGCGCGGTGCGCTGGGCCTTGAACCACCCCGAGGGCTGCGAGCCGCTCCACGCCAGGCTGCGGCCGGGCATGAAGGTGACCATCGCCGTGGACGACATCTCGCTGCCGCTGCCGCCCATGCGCACCCCCGACGTGCGCCAGACGGTGCTGGAGATCCTGCTGGAGCTGCTGGCCGACTCGGGCGTGGACGACGTCCACATCGTCATCGCCATCGCCTTGCACCGGCGCATGACCGAGGCCGAGGTGCGGCGCATGGTGGGCCGCCGCATCTTCGACGCCTGGTGGCCGGACCGGCTCTACCACCACGACGCCGAGGACCCGGAGGGGCTCGTCTCCCTGGGCACCACCGACCACGGCGAGCCGGTGGTCCTGAACCGCCGCGCCGCCGAGTCGGACCTGGTCATCTACGCGAACCTGAACCTGGTCCCCATGGACGGCGGCCACAAGTCGATGGGCACCGGCCTCACCAACTATCAGGGGGTGAAGGCCCACCACACCCCGGCCGCCATCCGGAAGAGCTGGTCCTACATGGACCCGCCGCGCTCCGAGCTGCACCACTCGGTGGACCGCATCGGCCGCCTCATCGACCACGAGGTGGAGGTCTTCCACGTCGAGACCACCATCAACAACCGCATGTTCGACGGGCCGCTCGACTTCCTCATGAAGCGCGAGGAAGACTTCGTCGAGGCCGACCGCCTCAAGTTCGAGGCCATGCGGGCGCTGCTCCGGCGCCTCCCCCGCGGCGCCCGGCGCAGGATGTTCCACGCCGTCCCGGCGGCCTACGACGTCATCGCCGTCCACGCCGGCCGGACCGAGCCCACCCACCGGAAGATCCTGGAGGCCTCGTACCGGCAGTACCTGGTGGACGTGGACTTCCAGGCCGACGTGCTGGTGTACGGCATCCCCTACATCTCGCCCTACAACGTGAACTCCATCCTGAACCCGCTGCTGGTGCAGGTGATGGCCTGCGGCTACTTCTTCAACTTCTACCGGGGCAAGCCCCTGGTGAAGCAGGGCGGCACCCTCATCGTGACCCACCCCTGCTGCGACGAGTTCGACCCGGAGCAGCACCCCAGCTACATCGAGTTCTTCCACCGGCTCCTGCCGGAGACCCGCGATTCCGCGGTGCTGGAGCAGAAGTACGAGCGGGAGTTCGCCGAGAACCCGAGCTACGTCCACATGTACCGCACTGGGCACGCCTACCACGGGGCCCACCCCTTCTTCATGTGGTACTGGGGCGAGAACGGCCGCCAGCACCTGGGCCGGGTCATCGCGGTGGGCGCGGACAACGAGCACGTGCCCCGGCTCCTCGGCTGGGAGAGCGCCCCCACACTCTCCCAGGCCATCGATATGGCCCGCTCCGTCCACGGGCGCGGGGCGGAGATCGCCTTGCTCCACCATCCCCCCATCGTCATGACGCAGAACCTCGGGTGACCATGGCCCCCGGCGGAGAGAAGACCGCCCCAGGCCCGAAGCCGCCGCTGCGGGCGGTGCCGCCGCCGAGGCCCCCGCTCGAGGTGGGGGCGGCCCTGGCCGGGCGCCGGCTGCTCATCACCGGGGCCACCGGCTTCGTGGGCAAGGTGAGCCTGTCGCTCCTGCTGCACCGCTACCCCCAGGTGGGCAAGGTCTTCGTGCTGCTGCGGGCGGGGACCGGGGGCAGTGCCGAGTCCCGCTTCTGGGACAAGGTGGCCGGGGCCCGCCCCTTCGACCCGCTGCGGGAGCAGCACGGCCCGCGCTTCGAGGCCTTCCTGCGCGACAAGTGCACCCCGGTCGCCGGCGACGTCTCCGCCCCCCTCCTCGGCCTCTCGGAGCGGGACCTGGCGGCGCTGGCCGGCCTGGACCTCCTGGTGAACTGCGCCGGGCTGGTGGATTTCAACCCGTCGCTGGAGCTGGCCATCCAGGTGAACACCCGCGGCGCCGGGAACGCGGTGGCGCTGTGCCGCCGCCTGGG
>DASRTO010000679.1:0-14289 GCA_035655915.1 Anaeromyxobacteraceae bacterium | reverse complement strand
AGCACGTCGGTCCAGCGGTGGTACTGGTCGGCCGGGATCTCGCCGGTGACCGGGTCGCGGGTGCTGCAGCGGCCGTCGGTGATGGAGTCGCCCAGCGCCACGATGGTGCCGGAGGCGGTGGCCGACTTCACGTCGAGCGCGGCCACGTAGTAGAAGGGGTAGTTGCCGTTGTTCGCCGGCACAGGGGTGAACCCGTCGCCGGAAGCGCTGGCGGCGCTGCCGGGGCCGCCGATGTAGTTCGTGACCAGGCCCAGCTGGTGACCGCTGATCTCGACGGCGCTGGCGACGTCGAGACTCACGGTCAGGCGCTGGAACGCCTCGACCTCGAACCTCACGGGATCGCTCCAGGCGCTCTCCCCGGCCGCGAGCGTCAGGCCGGGGGAGCCGCCGAAGGTGAGCCGGCGGTTGGTCCCGGGCACCACGGCCGCGCCGCTTCCGGTGGCGCCCACGTAGGCGGCCGAGAAGGTCACCGGTGTCTGCGCCTGCGTGTTCTCGAGCCGCACCCGGACGAAGCTCCCCGCGATGCTGGACCGCACGATCATGCGGAGCGTCGAGTTCGAGACGTCGGGGGCGAAGTTGGCGCCGGTGAAGGCGGCGCCCATGCGGTGGCCGATCGAGATGGACCAGGCCGTGAACCAGTTGCCGCCCTCGTCGTCGTGGAGATCGTGGGCCCGCACGGCCCCGGGGCCGAGGAGGAGGAGTGCCGCGGCCACGGTGACGCTGGGGAGGGTTCGGCGCATCGCGATTCTCCTTTCCGTCTTCGTGGAAACGGGCCGTACCGGCGACGGTCGCGGCCAGGCTCGGAGCCCGATCGACAGATACCCCGTCCGCCCGGCCGTCTCTTTCGCCTTCTTGCGGCGACGTTCCGGATCTTGCCGCCCGGATGGGGTGCGGACTCCCTCCACCTCCTCGACGTCACCTCGAGGCGCGGTGTCGCAGCGGGGAGGCGTTGCGCCCTCGCACCGAGTCCCGTACAAACCGGCCGTGGCCGACCACGACCGCGACCTCCGACAGGCCTTCGACCGGCAGGCGGCGATGTTCGAGCGATCGCCGGTGGCGAGCGACGCAGCGGCCCTGGAGCGACTCCTGGCCTTCGCGGACGTGCCGCCGGGCTCCAGCGTTCTCGACGCCGGGTGCGGGCCGGGCCTGGTGGCCGAGGCCTTCCTGCGCGCCGGCCACCGCGTGCTGGGGGTGGACCTTTCCGAGGAGATGGTGGCCAGGGCGCGGGCGCGCTGCGCCGGGTACGGGAACCGCGCACGCTTCGAGCGTCAGTCGCTCCACGACGCGCTGGACGGCCCCTTCGACGCCGCCGTATCGCGCCTCGTGCTTCACCACCTGCTCGATCCCGCCGCCTTCGTGCGCCGGCAGGCGGAGCTCTTGCGCCCGGGAGGGGTGCTCCTCGTCGCCGACATCCTCGCCGACCCGGACCCGGCCCGCCGGCGCTGGCAGGACGAGGTGGAGCGGGCCCGCGACCGCACCCACGTTCGCACCCTCACCCCGGGCGAGATCGTCGATCTCCTGGCCGGCGCCGGACTCGGCGCCATCCGGGTGGTCGAGGAGCCGTTCGCCAACGACTTCGACGAGTGGTTCGACCGCGGATCGCCCGTGCTCCCCAAGGAAGAGGTGCGGGCTCTCCTGCTCTCGGGGCCCGGCGCGCGCGGCTTCGCGCCCAGCCCCGGGCCGGGCACGGCGGTTCGCATCGACGGGTGGCGCCTGCTGGCGCGGGCCAGCAGGCCGGCCGCGCCCCGCTGATCCCGCGCCGCCTCGTCGCCGGCGTGCACGGTTGTGAACCATCCCCATTCGGGACGGGGCTGGGCGACCCCGGAGGCCAGGGAGGCGCGGCCGACGGTTCTCGCCGCCGAGGGTCGGGGTAAGATCGGGCCGAGGGGAACCGTGGAGACGCAGGGACCAGCCCACCCGTCGGGCCGCGCCGCGGCGCCGACCATCTCGGCGGTCGTGCCCATGTTGAACGAGGCCGCGAGCGCGGCCGCGTTCCTCGAGGCGCTGCGAGCCAGGCTGGCCGCGCTCACGTCCAGGTGCGAGATCGTGGTGGTGAACGACGGCAGCCGCGACGCCACCCGGGAGGCGGTCCTCGGCGTCGCGCCGGTCTGCGGCGTCCACTACCTCGAGCTCTCGCGCAACTTCGGCAAGGAGGCCGCGCTGGGGGCCGGCCTGGACGCGGCGCGCGGCGAGGTGGTGATCATCATCGACGCCGATGGCCAGCACCCCGTGGACCTCATCCCGTTCATGCTGGCGAGGTGGCGGGAGGGCGTGGACATGGTCTACGGCGTCCGGGCGCACCGCCGCGACGAGCCCTGGCTGAAGCGCGTCGGCACCTCGATCTTCTACCGGCTGCTGACGATGGGCTCGGGCGTGCCCATCCCGGAAGGCGCCGGCGACTTCCGGCTCATGGACCGCAAGGTGGTGGAGGCGCTGCGGAGGCTGCCCGAGCGCACCCGCTTCCTCAAGGGCCTGTACGCCTGGGTGGGCTTCCGCAGCGAGTCCGTGGCCTTCGAGGCGGCGCCCCGGCTGGCGGGGCAGTCGAAGTACGGGCCCGCCCGCCTGGGCGGCCTGGCCCTGGCCGGCCTCACCGCCTTCACCCACCTGCCCCTGCGCGCCGCGGGCATCGTGGGAGCCCTCATCTCGCTCGGCGCCCTGGCGTACGGCGCCTGGGTGGTGTTCGACGAGCTGGTCTACGACATCCCCATCCCCGGCTACCCGACCGTGGTGGTGAGCATCATGTTCTTCGCCGGCGTCCAGCTGCTGTCGCTGGGGATCATCGGCGAGTACCTGGGACGCGTCTTCGAGGAGGTGAAGCAGCGGCCGCTCTTCCTGGTCGCCGCCGAATCCGACTACAGCCCGCTTCGGGAGCGCTCGGCGGCGCAGACGCCACCGAGGCCGCCGGCGTGACCGAGGGAACCGATCCGGCGGCCGCACCCGCCGGCGTCATGGATGGGGCGGTCGACCCGGTGACGCCGCCCGAGGCGCCCCTTCCCCGCTCCCCGCGGGTGCGGCGCCGCGAGATGGCCCTGGCTGCCGCGTGGCTGGCGCTGCCAGCCATCCTCTGGGCCGTCGACTACTCGCGCCACCGGTACAACAACTTCCTCATCTTCCGACACGTCTTCTGGCACCTCGTCGAGCGGCGGGATCTCTACGCGCTCTACCCGGCGCAGTTCGGAGACGTGAACCTGTACGGCCCGGTGTTCGGCCTCGTCGTCGCCCCGTTCGCGATGCTGCCGGAGGGGGTCGGTGGGCTGCTCTGGAGCCTCGCCATGGCGGCGCTCCTGTGGGCGGCGGTGTCCCGCCTCCGGCTCCCGCCGGAGCGACGCCTGCTGGCGCTGCTCCTGATCCTCCCGGAGCTCCTCACCGCCGTCCACTCCAGCCAGTTCAACCCGGCCGTGGCGGCCCTTCCGCTCCTGACCCTGGCCGACGTCGAGGAGGGGCGGGACCTGCGCGCGCCGCTCTGGTCGCTCCTCGGCGCCTTCGTGAAGCTGTACAGCGCCGTCGGCCTCGTCCTGGTCCTCTTCTCCCGGCGCCCCCGGCGCTTCCTGCTCGGCTGCGCCCTCTGGTCGGCGCTGCTCCTGGTGGCGCCCATGGCGCTGGCTGGCCCGGAGTACGTCCTCGAGTCCTACCAGGGATGGTATGCGGCGCTGGCGCGCAAGAACGCGCTCAACCTCCAGGTCGGCGGGGACATCTCGCTCGTCGGCCTGGTCCGCCGGGCCTTCGGGATGCCGCTCCCGCTGACCGGGTCCGCCGCGGCGGGACTGGCGCTGGCCCTGGCGCCGCTGCTGCGGCGCGCCCAGTACCCCCACCGGCGCTTTCGCCACCTGGCGCTCGCCTCGCTGCTCCTCTTCCTGGTCCTGTTCAGCTCGGGTTCCGAGAATCCGACCTACGTGGTGGCCGCCACCGGCGCCGTGCTCTGGCTCGTCCATCGGCCGGACCCACCCGGGCGATGGGGCTGGTGGCTGGTCGCCGCCATGGTCCTGGTGGCGCTGGGCCCCACCCACCTCCTGTCGGTGCCGCTGGCCCGCTTCTTCAACCACTACGCCCTGAAGGCGGTGCTCTACGGCGTGATGTGGGTGCTGCTGTCGCGCGATCTCCTGTGGCGCGACTTCCGGGAGCCTCCGGAGGGCGCGCCGCTCGAGGTGAGGTCCTGTTGACGCGAGGGCGGGGCGAACCGATGGCTCGCCGCGTCATCGGCGGCGAGCACGGTTGGTGAATGGTCCCCATCTGGGACTTCCCCGGGGGGTGCCCGGCAGCGTACGCTCGCGCGGCCGATCGCGACCGCTCCCGGCGCGGGTCGCGCGGCCGAGGAGCCACCATGCGCGTTCGCCCGTCCGCCGTCGCCTGCCTCGCGCTGGCCGCCGCCTTGGCCAGCTGCTCCCAGAGCGAGGAGACGCCCAAGACCCGCATCGCGGTCGGCACCCGCAACCTCTATCTCGGCACCCCCATCGAACTGGCGCTCGTCCCCCCGCCGGCGGGACAGACCGTCTACGACGTCATCGACGAGCTGTGGGGCTACGTGGTGGCGACCGACTTCCCGGTCCGCGCCGACGCCTTGGCCGAGGAGATCGCCGCCCACCGGCCGGCGCTGGTGGGGCTCCAGGAGGTCGCCCTGTGGCGCACCCAGATCTGCACCCCGCCCTGCGGCGACGGCCCCTGGAACCCGGCCACCACGGTGGCCTACGACTTCCTCCAGCTCCTGCTCGACGCCCTGCAGGCCAGGGGCCTCGCCTACACCGCCGCCGCCTCGGTCGTGAACTTCGACGGGGAGTTCACGGGGGCCAGCGGCAACGACTACCGCTACACCGACCGGGACGCGATCATCGCCCTCCAGGGCGTCCAGATCGCCAACGCCCGCGGCGGCAACTTCGACGCCGCGGCCAGCTACGACGTGGGCGGCTTCCCGGTCACCATCACCCGGGGCTGGGTGAGCGTGGACGCCACCGTCGACGGCAAGACCTTCCGCTTCGCCAGTGCCCACCCGGACGACGCCGACGTGGACGCCAACGGCGCCCAGGCCGAGCAGTTCCTCGACGAGGTGGCCACCACCCTGCCGCTCATCGCCGTGGGGGACTTCAACTCCCACCCGCCTCCCGGCGAGACCCGACCCGCCTACGGCATCCTCACCGCCCCGGCCACCGGCCTCTCGGACACCTGGGTGCAGCTGCGCCCGTCGGACACCGGCACCTCGAGCTACTCCTGCTGCCGCGACGGGCTGCTCGACGACCCGGCGGCGCAGCTCTACGAGCGCATCGACCTCATCCTCCACGGCCCGGAGTTCACGCCGGTCTCCATCGACATCAGCGCCGGCAACGGCAGCGCGCCCATCAGCCCCGTCCAGCCCATCTGGGCCTCCGACCACGCCGGGATGTTCGGCGTGCTCCAGCTCGACTGAGAGGCCCCGCGGCCGCCGCGCGCAGGCGCCCGGCCCGGCGCCGCCCCAGCCACTTGGCCGCCTCGTCCACGCAGAGGAGGGCCGCCGGCCCGGCGAGCAACGACGCCCAGAAGAGTGGCGGCAGCGGCGCGGTGAGGAAGACCGCCTGCAGCGGCGGCAGGTAGACCACCGCCGCGATCAGGGCCGCCTCCACCAGCAGGCCGATCCACAGGAGCCTGGAGATGGGCCCCACCCGGAAGGCCGAGAGGCGCTCCGAGCGGCAGGCGAAGAGGTTTCCCATCTGGCAGACCACGATGGCGCACAGCGCCGCGGTGGTGGCGGCGCGGTACAGGGCCAGCGCCTCGGGGCTGGCCGCCCGGGAGAGCAGGGCCGGCGTGAGGGCGCGCAGCGCCTCGAAGCCGACGCCGGCGAGCCACCACATCCCCAGGAAGGCCAGCATGCTGGCGGCGGCCTGCGTGAGCCCGAGGCGCAGGTAGGCGCGCACCACCAGGGCGCGGTCCAGCAGCGGGACGTCCTTGCGCCGCGGCGGCTGGTCCATGAGCCCCGGCTCGGGCGGCTCGCCGCCCAGCGCCAGCGCCGGCACCAGGTCCGTGCCCAGGTCCACGGCGAGGATCTGGAGGATGTTCAGGGCGGGCGGGATGCCGAGACCCACCATGGCCAGGAACGGGGTCAGCTCCGGCACGTTGGAGGTGAGGATGTAGGCCAGGAACTTGCGGATGTTCTGGAAGATGGAACGACCCTCCTCGACCGCGGCGGCGATGGACTCGAAGTCGTCGTCGAGGAGGACCAGGTCGGCGGCCCCGCGGGCCACGTCGGTGCCGCTGGCCCCCATGGCGATGCCCACGTGGGCGGCCCGCAGCGCCGGCGCGTCGTTGACGCCGTCTCCGGTCACCGCCACCACCTCCCCCAGCGCCTGGAAGGCCTGCACCAGCCGGAGCTTCTGCTCCGGCATGACCCGCGCGAAGACCAGCTCGCCGCCGCCGCGCAGGAGCGCCTTGAGCCGCCCGTCGGAAAGGCTGGCCAGCTCGGGGCCGGACACCACGCGCGGCCGCCCCGCGAGGAGCCCTACCTCCCGACCCACCGCCTCGGCGGTGAGCCCGTGGTCCCCGGTCACCATCACCACCCGGATCCCGGCGCGGCGGCAGCGCTCCAGCGCGTGGCGCACCCCGGCCCGGGGCGGGTCCATGATCCCCAGCAGACCGAGCAGCGTGAGGTCCCGCTCCAGCTCGGCGGCCCCGCCCGGGCCGGGGTCGTCGCGCAGGGCCACCGCGATGGTGTGGTGCCCGGCCGCCGCCAGCCGGTCGGTCTCCCGCTCGGCCTCGGCGCGGAGCGGCGCGTCGAGCGGGACCGCCCGGCCGTCCCGGACGGCGAGCCGGCAGCGCGACAGCACCTCCGGAGGCGCGCCCTTCACCAGGGCCAGCCTGGCGGCCTGGGCCGGCCATAGGTCCGGCAGCCCCCAGCGGGCCACCACCGTCATGAGGCGCCGATGGGCGTCGAAGGGGATGAGCCTCTCCTGGGGAGCGGCGCGGGCCAGCGCGGCCGGCTCCAGCCCCGCCTGCCTCGCCGCCGCGAGCAGCGCCGCCTCCAGCGGGTCGCGCGCAGGCGCGGGCCCCCCGTCCGCAGCCACGGCGGTGGCGGCCTCGGTGCACAGCGCCGCCGCGGCGAGGAGCAGGCGCACCGAGGCCTCCGGCCCGTCCGCCATCGCCCCGGCGCCGCCGTCCACGGCACCGAGCCGCGAGCTCCCGGCCGGCGTCCACGCCTCCCGGACATCCATGCGGTTCTCGGTGAGGGTGCCGGTCTTGTCGGTGCAGATGACCGACACCGCCGACAGCGCCTCCACCGCGGCCATGCGGCGTACCAGCACGCGCCGGCGGGCGAGCCGCTCCGCCCCCAGCGCCAGTGCCAGCGTCACGGTGGGGAGCAGCCCCTCGGGGACGTTGGCCACGATCATCCCGATGGCGAGGAGCAGCCCCTGGTGGAGGTCCAGGCCTACCAGCAGGTGACCCAGGGCGAAGACCGCCACGCCGATGGCCACCGAGAGCACGGTGATGAAACGCACCAGCCGGTCAACCTGCATGGAGAGGGTGGAGGGGACCCGCTCCACCGCGGCAGCGAGGTGGGCCACCTTGCCTAGCTCGGTGTGCCTCCCGGTGGCGTAGACCAGCGCCCGTCCCCGTCCCGAGACCACGCTCGACCCGGCCAGCACCAGCGAGGTGGCCTCCACCGCCGCCGGGCACTCCGGCTCCGCTGCGGCGGCCGCCCGCTCCGCAGGCTCCGACTCGCCGGTGAGGAGCGACAGGTCCACCCGGACCAGATCGGCCGCCAGCAGGCGCGCGTCGGCCGAGACGCGGTCGCCCCGGGCCACCTCCACCAGGTCGCCCGGGACCAGCTCGCGGGCCGGCACCACCAGCAGGCTCCCGCCGCGCCAGACGCGGGCGTCGTGGGGAAGCGCCCGGCGAAGCGCCGCCAGCGCCCGCTCCGCCCTGGTCTCCTGCCAGAAGCTGAAGGCGCCGTTCACCACCACCACCGCCCAGATGGCCCAGCCAAGCTGGGGCGTTCCGGCGACGAACGCCAGCGCGCCGCCCACCCACAGCAGGAGGGCCATGAAGTGGGTCAGCTGATCCAGCAGGCGCAGGCCGAGGGGGCGGCGGCGCGCCTCGGGCAGCTCGTTGGGGCCGCCGCGCGCCAAGCGAGCCGCCGCCTCCGCGGGATCGAGCCCGGCGGGCGAGCTTCCGAGCTCGCGCGCCAGCGCCTCGGCGGAGATCGCCCAGGGCCGCTCGCCGCGCACCGTCCCCTCTCGCCAGAGGGTACGCCGTCGCCTCGCCGATGGCGGCGCCCCGGGGAGGCCCCGCTACCCTTCGGGGGCCCAGACGCCCCGGCACCCCCGGTGGGGCCAGTCCGCCCGGGTAAGCCGGCCCCGCGCCGGCCAGCGGGCGCGGCCCTCACGGCGCCCGCACGCGCCCCAGGGCCTCTCGCGACACGCTTCCCAGCCAGAGCCAGCCGCCGTGCTCGCGGACGCTGGTCACCGGGGCGAAGGCGCCGGGGGCGGCGTGCTGCAGGTTCGCCACCACCCTCCCCTGCGGGTCGATGCCCAGCGCGAAGGCGTGGCGCGCCGGCTGCGGCTGCAGCCACATGGGCAGCCGGTACACCACTTGGCGCAGGAACGGGTAGGGGGCCAGCACGTCGAGCGCCTTCACGCGCGGCGAGTAGAGCGCCACCCAGAAGATCCCCCTCGAGCGGGAGAAGGTCAGGTTGTCGGGGAGGCCCGGCAGGTTGTCGAAGAAGACCTCGCTCGTGCCTTTCCTGGGGCCTTCGAGCCAGTAGCGGGTGATGCGGTAGGCGCCCAGCTCGGCCACCAGCACCGAGGCGCCGTCTCCGGCTACCGCCACGCCGTTTGCGAACTGGAGGCCGGAGAGGAGCAGCTCGGTCGTCCCAGTGGCGGGCCGCCAGGCGAGGAGCCTCCCCGCGCCGCCATGCTCCAAGACGTCCTCGCGCTCCTGCCCGAGGCCGAAGCGGAACGACGAGTCGGAGAAGTACACGGTGCCGTCCGCGCCCACGTCCACGTCGTTGGCGAAGTGGAAGGGCACCCCGCCGTGGCCGGTGGCCAGCGTGCGCGGCGCCTTCGCGCCCGGCGCCAGGGACAGGAGCCCCTTCACCGCGTCGCACACGTAGAGCGTCCCGTCGGCCCCGAAGGCCAGCCCGAGCGGCCGGCCCCCGGTGGAGGCCACCTCCTCGAAGAGGCCCCGGGCCGGATCGAAGCGCAGGATGCGCCCGTCGGCGGTCCCGGTGTGGACCCGCCCGGCCTGGTCCACCGCGGTGGCCTCGGGACCGCGCACCTGGCCTTTCCCCAGCCATTCGACCGCGGCCAGGGCGTCGTTGGGAGCGTAGGCCCCCTCGAGCCTCGGCGCCGGCGGCGCCTTCCAGGCCCTGGACTCGATGGGCACCGGCCAGAAGAAGAGCCAGGCCAACAGAGCGGCCACCGCCACCAGCAGCACCCGCAACAGAGTCCGTTTCATGCCGACCTCTCCGTCGCCGGTCGTTCCGGCGCTCCCAGCCACTCCAGCATGGCCTGGTTCACGCGCTGCGGCGCCTCGTTCTGGACGAAGTGCCCTGCCTCTTCCAGGAAGCGGATGGTGGGGGCGTTGCCCGGGGCGAGGTAGGGCGCCATCGCCGCCGCCGCCACCGTCTCGCGGCCGAGAAAGCGGTCGCGCGCGCCCCAGACGATGAGCACCGGGGCGGCCACCGGCCGGGCCCGGCCGTCTCGCCGCGCCGAGCCCCAGCTCCGGAAGGCGGCCCGGTAGTAGCCCAGCGCCGCTCGCGCCGCCCCCGGCTGGAGGAAGGCCTGGCGATAGAGGGCGGTCTCCTCACGGGGCCAGGCCTCGCGGACGGCCGAACCGCCCCGGAGGGCGCGCCCCACCTGGGCGGCGCCGCGGCGGGTGAGGAGCCACTCCGGGAGCCAGGGGAGCTGGAAGAAGATGATGTAGAGGGAGCGGCGCAGCTGGGCCGGGTTGCGGAGCAGCGCCTCGGCCATGACCCCGGGATGCGGGCAGTTCAGGATTACCAGCCGCTCCACCACCTCGGGGTGGTACACCGCCGTCCCCCAGGCCACCGCCCCGCCCCAGTCGTGGCCGCAGATCACCGCCCGCTCCCGGCCCAGGGCGCGCACCAGGTCGCGCACGTCGCGCGAGAGCGTGCGCAGGTCGTAGGGGCCGGCCTTGCCGCTCCGGCCGTAACCGCGCAGGTCCGGCGCCACCGCGCGCCACCCGGCCGCCGCCAGGGCGGGGAGCTGGTGGCGCCAGGAGCGCGACAGCTCCGGGAACCCGTGCAGCAAGAGCGCCAGCGGGCCGTCCTCGGGCCCGTCGTCGAGCGCGAAAAAGTCGAGCCCGTTGGCGCGAAGCCGCAGCTCCCTCTGGGCCATGCCGCCTTGTACACCCGCCGGGCCGGCCTGCGTCAGGCTCCTCGGGGTGATGGCGCGAGGACGGCCCGGGGGCGAGCGGGCCGGGCCCGGTCCCCGCCGGGGCGCCGCGACGGCGCGGGAGGCGCCGCGCTACAGCCGGACCTGGATCTCGTAGCGGCGGTTCTTGGCCTGCTTGGCCGGCGTGTCGTCCGGCTTCACCAGGCGGCGCTCCGAGCCCATGCCCACCGAGACGATCTCCCCCTCGGCCACGCCGCGCTTCACCAGCTCGCGCCGGATGACGTCGGCCCGCCGCGCCGACAGCTCCTTGTTGTGGGCCGCGTCGCCGCGGGAGTCGGTGTGGCCCGAGACCTCGAACTTGAAGTTCTTCACGCCGGCGCCGTTCAGCTTCTTCTTGGCGCCGATGAGGGCGTTCACGAGGTTCTTGAGCTTGGCGTCGCAGGGCTTCTCGAAGGCGTCGGAGTCGGTCTTGAAGGTGCACTGGTTCTTGCGGCCTTCCTCGAGGAGCCGCTTGTTGACCTCCTTCTCCACCTGGCCCACCGCGGCGCTCCCGGCGGTCTTCTTGGCGACGTCCCACGGCTGCTGGGCGGCGGCCGGGGCAGCCAGCGCGACGGCGAGCAGGACGGCGAGCGATCTCATGGGCGACCTCCGATGGTGACGCTCCTCTCTACCTCGCGTCGCGCGCCAGGGGAAGATGGCACTGCGTTCCCGCATGGGCCCCCCCTATCGCTGCGCCGCCCGGCGGCGAAGGGGCCTCTCCGGGGCCTCGCCGCCAGGGGGGCGCGGCGCCATGCTCCGAGCGTGATCTACCGGCTCCTCGCCGACGCCACAGTGGCCCTGCACCTCGGCTTCGTGGCCTTCGTGGCGGCGGGGGGCCTTCTGGTCCTGCGGTGGCCGCGCCTGGCCTGGCTCCACCTCCCCTGCTCGGGCTACGGAGCCCTCATCGAGTTCTTCCGCTGGACCTGCCCGCTCACGCCTCTCGAGAACCACCTCCGGCGTCTGGGAGGGCAGGCCGGGTACGGCGGCGGGTTCATCGAGCGCTACCTCGTGCCGGTCATCTACCCGGAGCCGTTCCCGTTCTGGCTCTCGGCCGCGCTGGGGACGGCCGTGCTGCTCGTGAACGGCGCCGTCTACGCCGCGCTCCTGGCACGCGTCCGCCGGCACCGCGCCAGCGGGCCGGGGCCGGGCGGCCCGCTCGGGGCCTGAAGGGGCTGGCGGGCGGCGTGGCCGCTATGCTCGGCCCGTGCGCGTCCTCGCCGGGACCAGCGGCTTCAGCTTCCCCGAGTGGAAGGGCAGGTTCTACCCGTCCGACCTGCCGGAGGCGCGCTGGCTCGCCTTCTACGCCGAGCGCCTGCCGGCGGTCGAGGTGAACAACACCTTCTACCGCATGCCCTCGGCGAAGATGCTCGCCGCCTGGCGCGATCAGGTGCCGCCCGCCTTCCGCTTCGCCTTGAAGGCCCCCCAGCTCGTGACCCACCGGCTGCGCCTCCGGGACGCCGCCGATCCGGTCGGCCACTTCCACCGGGTGGCCGGCGAGCTGGGCGATCGGCTGGGGCCCGCCCTCTACCAGCTCCCCCCCAACTTGAAGAAGGACCTGCCTCGCCTCGAGGCGTTCCTCGGCCTCCTTCCCGCCGGCGCCCGGGCGGCCTTCGAGTTCCGGCACCCCTCCTGGTTCGCCGACGACGTCTACCAGGCGCTGCGCGCCCGGAACGCCGCCCTGTGCGTGGCCGAGTCGGAGGACCTGGAGGTGCCGCTGGTACCGACCGCCGACTTCGGCTACCTGCGCCTCCGCCGCCAGGAGTACGCCCCGGCGGAGGTCACCGCCTGGTGCGAGCGCATCCTGGAGCAGCCGTGGAACGAGGCCTACGTCTTCTTCAAGCACGAGGATCCGGCCAAGGGGCCGCGGCTGGCGGCCGCGCTGGTGGCGCTGGCGGAGGCGCGGCCGTGAGCGTCCCGGCGGGGTCCCTCCCTGACTGAGCGGGCAACCTCTCCCCGGCACGGGTGTTGCGCCCGGCGGTCGCACGCCGGATCTCCACTCCACGCAGCCGGCGCCGCCGCCTGCCCACCGGACGGGTCCGAGGATCGCGGGCGGCGCTGATCCCATCGTCCGTGCTAGCCTGGACGCGATGGGGGAGCCGCTGGTTCGGGCGAGGCATCTCAAGACCACGCTCGCCGCCGTCGATCGGTCGCGGGTCCGGGGTACCGTCCGGGCCGCCCTGCCGGGTGGCCTGGCCGCCGCCGTCGAGGCGGCCGACGGCTTCGACTGGCTCCCGGCGGAGAACGACGTGGACCTGGTCCGGGCCATCCACGCCGCGCTCGGCGACGCCGAGCACGACGCCTTCTCCCGCAGCGTGATCCTGGAGGCCTTCGAGGGACCGCTGCTGGGCCCCCTGGCCGGCTTCGCGCTGCGCCTCTTTCCCGGTGGCCTGATGGCCTGGGCGCACTGGATCCCCAGGGCCTGGGCGCTGGTCTTCCGCGACTGCGGGGAGTGGAAGGTCGAGGGGGTCGGGCCGGGGGCGGTGGATCTGCAGCTGCGCTGGCTGCCGCCCATGTGCGTCCAGGACGCGGTCTGGCCCGGCTCGGTGGCGAGCTCGACCTCGGCGATCCTCGCCCTGGCGCGCGTCCGCGGCACCCTGCGCCTCACCGGGCTCGATCGGGCCACCGGGACCGCCTCCTACCAGATCCGCTGGCAGGCGGCGAGCGACGTGGCCGGGGCCAGCCGGCCCTGACCTTCAGCCGCCGGAGCCGCCGAGGTGGGGGGCCAGGAACGCGCGGACGGCCTCCAGCACCCGGGCGTCCACCTGCTCCTGGGTCTCGCCGGCGGCGGCGAGCCGTCCCCGGGTCACCTGCAGCGAGTGGTCCCCGCCCTCCACCACGTGGAGCTCGCTCGGGGCCGCCATGCGGCGGCGGACCGCCTCCAGGTGGTCGAGCGGGCACAGCGGATCGCGCGTCCCCTGCACGAACAGCACCGGCGTTCGCAGCGCCAGGAGGGCTTCCTCCCGCACCGCGCCGCTCCGCCCCACCAGCGGGTAGCCCAGGCACAGGACCGCCCGCACCGCCGGCTCCTCGGCGGCCAGGTGGCAGGCGATGCGCGAGCCCATGGACTTGCCGGCCAGCACCAGAGGCCCCGCCCGACCCGCCCGCGCCGCGGCCAGGGCGGTGCGGTGCGCCTCGAGGAGCACCGGCAGCCGGTCCGGGCGCCGCCTCCCGGCCAGCATGTACGGGTAGTCGAAGGTGAAGACCTCGCCCAGCGCCTCCAGCCTGCGCGCCCAGGCCCGCATCCAGGCCGAGGTGGAGGGCTGCCCGGCACCGGGAGCGAGGAGGACGACCGGGCGCGCCACGGGGTCACCGCCTGGGCCGGGCCGGCGGTCCGCGCCGTCCCTCGACCCGGGGGCGCGGCACCACCTCCGGTCGCGGCTGCCGCGCCGCCTCGCGCTCGGCGAGGCGGCCGAGCGCCCCCACCAGGTCCGGCCGCAGGTCGAGCACCGGCCGGAGGGGGTCGTCGCCCAGGCGGCGCATGCGAGCCGGGAGGGTCCGGATGGTGAAGCGGCGGGGGTCGAGCCCGGCGTTCACCTCGCGCCAGGAGAGCGGCGCCGAGGCGGTGGCCCCCGGCTTGGGCCGGGCGCTGAAGGGGGCGGCGATGGTCTTCCCCTGGCCGTTCTGGAAGCAGTCCAGGTAGACGCGCCCTCCGCGGGCCTGGACCGACCGGGCCAGGGTGGCGACCTCTGGCATCTCGTCGGCCACCTGTCGCGCCAGCACCAGCGCCAGGTCGCGCCCCTGCTGGTGCGTGGCCTGGCCGCCGAGGGGAATCATCACGTGCAGGCCGGCCTGGCCAGTGGTCTTCACGAACGAGGGGAGGCCGATCGACTGGCACAGGTCGCGCAGCGCCCGGGCGATCCGCACCACGTGGGCGAAGGGCGCGCCCTTGGGGTCGAGGTCGATGATGGCCCAGTCGGGTCGGGCCAGGTCCGGCAGC
>DASRTO010000678.1:0-2318 GCA_035655915.1 Anaeromyxobacteraceae bacterium | reverse complement strand
GGGGTGCGCTGGCGCGCGGTGGCCCTGGCCGCCGGGGCCGCGCTGCTGGCGGCGGCGCTGGCCCTGCCCCACCTGAAGCCCTACCAGCGGCGGCGCCTGGAGAGCTTCCTGAACCCCGAGGGGGACGTGCTCGGGGCCGGCTACCACGCCACCCAGTCGATGATCGCGGTCGGCTCGGGGCAGGGGTTCGGCAAGGGATGGGGCCAGGGGACCCAGACCCTGCTCTCCTTCCTCCCCGAGCAGCACACCGACTTCATCTTCTCGGTGTGGGCCGAGGAACGGGGCTTCCTGGGGTGCCTCCTGCTCCTCGGGCTCTACTGGGCGCTGGTCGGCTCGGTCCTCTCCATCGCCGGAACCGCCCGCGACCGCTTCGGCTTCCTCCTCGGGACCGGCGTCGCCGCCATGCTCTTCTGGCACACCTTCGTGAACATGGGGATGGTGGTGGGCCTGCTGCCGGTGGTGGGGGTGACCCTGCCGCTGCTCTCCTACGGCGGCTCCTCGGTGATGGCGACCTTCCTGGCCCTCGGCCTGGCCGCCAACGTGTCGATGCGGCGGTTCGTGAACTGATCGGCGGCGTGACGAGCCCGGGAACCGGGGGCCCCATGTCCAAGTTCGTGCTCTGGAGCCTGCTGGCCTGGGCCACCGGCAGCCCGCTGGGCTCGCTGGCGGCGCTCCTCGTCGTGTGGTGGGCGGCCGACCGGTTCACCTTCAGGCTCCTGCCCGACCCGCTGCGGGCCCTGGGCGGCTGGCGTCGCCGCGGCGCGCTGCGGAGGGCCGTCGCCGTCAACCCCAGCGACCGGCGCTCCCGCTTCGAGCTGGCCCAGCTGCTGCTGGCGGCGCGGCGCCCGGCCGCCGCCATCGAGGTGCTGCGCCCGAATCTCGAGTTCGGCGACGACGACGTCCACACCGCCTTCCTCTTCGGCACGCTGCTGGCCCGGACCGGGCAGCACGCGCAGGCCGAGCACGTGCTCGGGATCGCCCGCGCCGCCGAGCCCGGGTACCGCCTGGGCGAGATCGACCTCGAGCTCGGCCGCTCGCGGCTCGCCCGCGGCGAGCTGGTCGGCGCGCGCGAGGCGCTGGCGCGGCTGGTGGAGGCCCGGCCGGGCACGGTGGAGGGCCGGGTCCTCCTGGCCCGCGCCCTCGACGGGCTCCACGAGCCCGGCGGCGCGCGGCTGCGCGACGAGGCCTGGCGCGAGTACGCGGCGCTGCCGCGCTTTCGCCGCCGCGAGGAGCGGCCCTGGGCCTGGCGCGTCCGGCCGTGGCGGCCGACCCTGGTGGCCCTGGCGGTGGTGCTGGCGGGGGCGCTCGCGGCGAGAGCCGCCCTGCGCGCTCCCCCCGATCCGGCGCCGCGGGCGGCCGAGGTGTCGGGCGGGGGGCGCTGACGACCGGCGGTGCGGGCCGGCGGGCGGCGGGGAGCGCCGACGATCGGCGGGGCAGGAGATGCTGCCCCGAGCTAGCCCACGGCCTTCCTGACGCTGTCGACGATCTTGGACTTGGGGACCGCGCCGACGATGGTGTCCACCACCCGGCCCCCCTTGAAGACCAGCAGGGTGGGGATGGAGCGGATGCCGTACTTCTGCGGTACCTGCTGGTGGTGATCGATGTCGAGCTTGCCCACCTTCACCTTGCCCTTGAACTCCTGGGCCACCTGCTCCACCGCGGGCGCGATGGCCTTGCAGGGGGCGCACCACACCGCCCAGAAGTCGACCAGCACCGGCACGTCGCTCTTCAGCACCTCCTTGTCGAAGGTGCCGTCCTCCAGGGTGACCACCTCGAGAGAAGCCATGCCGCCTTCCTAATGCATGCGGCGAACCCTGGCAAGCCGCTCGGGCAGCGTGCTAGCCTGTGCAGCCCGGGGACGGAAGGAAGCGAGAGTCCATGGCAGCGGGTCTCCTCTTCGTGTCGCAGGCGATGCTCGACGCCTGGGCCGAGCAAGGGAAGATCGACTTCGTCGGCAACGTGATGACCCTCCTCACAGGCGAGGGTCGCGGGCGCAGCTACGCCCTGGAGCCGGCGGTGCGCTTCCTCAAGGTGCTCGGCGCCGAGGGCGACCCCAATGCCCTGCTCACGAAGGTGAAGCCGGTGTCGCAGTTACGCGAGATGGGAGCGGAGCAGGTGGAGCGCTCGGTGGTGCTGGGCGACCTGGCCTACGAGGTGGAGCCAGGCTTCCTCGCCGAGGTCTCGGCGCTGCAGGCCGCCGCCGCGGCCCAGCGGAACCCGGCCCTCCGGGCCGAGGTCGCCCAGGCCCGGGCCGCGGCCGGGCTGCCGCAGCCCGAGCCGGCGCCCCGGAGCGCGCCGGCGCCGCAGGCCGGGGCGGC
>DASRTO010000677.1:0-4609 GCA_035655915.1 Anaeromyxobacteraceae bacterium | reverse complement strand
GTGCTGTGGCAGCTCCCGCCCCGCCTCCGCCCCGACCTGGGCCGGCTCGAGGCCTTCCTGCGCCGGCTGCCCGGTGGGGTGCGTCACGCTTTCGAGTTCCGCGACCCGGCCTGGTACGACGAGGCGGTCTGCCGGGTCCTCCATCGGCATGGCGCCGCCTTCTGCGAGCACGACCTGGTGGATCGCTCGCCGCCCCGGGCCACCGGCGGCTTCCGCTACCTGCGCTTCCACGGGACCAGCGCCGGGTACGGCGGCCTCTACGGCGAGGCGCGGCTGCGCCCCTGGGCCGACGACCTGCGGCGCTGGCGCCGCCGAGGCGACGCCTTCGTCTACTTCAACAACGACCTGGGCGGCTGCGCCGTGAAGGACGCGCTGGCGCTGGCGACCCTGCTCGGCCTGCCCGGTCCGCGACGGCCGAAGCGCGGCTAGTGCCGCGACCGGAGCTCATCGCTCCGGGCGGCACTAGACCTCCAGCAGGAGCCGCTCCGGGTCCTCGATGCATTCCTTGACGCGCACCAAGAAGGAGACCGCCTCCCGCCCGTCCACGATGCGGTGGTCGTAGGACAGGGCCAGGTACATCATGGGGCGCACCACCACCTGGTCGCCGGGCCCGGCCACCGCCCGCTTCTCGATCTTGTGCATCCCCAGGATGCCCGACTGGGGCGGGTTCAGGATGGGCGTGGAGAGCAGCGAGCCGTAGATCCCGCCGTTGGAGATGGTGAAGGTCCCGCCGGCCAGGTCCTCCATGGTGATCCGGTTCTCGCGCGCCTTGGCGGCCAGCTCCCCCAGGCGCTTCTCGATCTCGGCGAAGGAGAGCAGGTCGGCGTCGCGGATCACCGGCACCACCAGCCCCTTGCCGCCCCCCACCGCCACGCCGACGTCGTAGTGGTCCTTGTAGAGGATGGCCTCGCCGCGCACCTCGGCGTTCACGGTCGGGAAGGCCTCCAGCGCCTCCACCGAGGCCTTCACGAAGAAGGACATGAAGCCCAGCTTCACGCCGTGCCGCTTCTGGAAGGCCTCGCCGTGGGCCTCGCGCAGGGCCAGCACCCTCGTCATGTCCACCTCGTTGAAGGTGGTGAGGATGGCGGCGTTGCGCTGCGCCTCCAGGAGCCGCCGGGCCACGGTGCGGCGGAGCGGGGACATGGGGACGAGCCGCTCGCGCTCGCCCGGGGGCGCTCCGGCGCCGGGCGCCTCGGCCGGCTGGGGCGCCGGCCCCTCCAGCGCCCGGAGCAGGTCGGCCTTGCCGAGGCCGCGCTCGGCGAGGACGCGCCGGGCCGCGGGGGTGAGGCGCAGGGGCGGGGCCGGGACGCCGGCCGGGCTCGGGGCCGGGGCCTCGATCCGGGGCGCGGCCGGGGTCGGGGGCGCCGCGGGGCGCGGGAAGGCGGGGGGCGGAGCCACGGCGGCGGCCGGAGGCGCGGCGGCCTTGGCCGGGGGCGGCGCCGGAGCCTGGGCCGCGGCCGCCTGGCCGTCGGCCTCCATCTCGGCGATGACCTCTCCCACCGCCACCGTGTCGCCGGTGGCCTTGAGGATCCGCCTCAGCACGCCGGTGGCCGGCGCCGGCACCGCCACCGTGGCCTTCTCGCTCTCGACCTCGACCAGCGGCTCGTCGGCGCGGACCAGGTCGCCCTCGCGCTTGAGCCAGGCGCCCACCTGCGCCTGCGTGATCGACTCCCCCAGCGACGGGACCCTGAGCTCCACCATGTCCTCCCCCTCTCAGCGCCGCAGCGGGCCGATGGCCTCGCGCACCAGCGCCTGCTGCTCCAGCTTGTGCCGGGTGGCGGAGCCGGAGGCCGGGCTGGGGCTCGGCGGCCGGGCCAGGCAGCCCTCCCCGAGCCGCGGCAAGAGCGCCGGGAGCGCCTGCCGGACGTGGGCCCAGGCCCCCATGTTGCGCGGCTCCTCCTGGACCCA
The DNA here is from genome assembly GCA_035655915.1 of Anaeromyxobacteraceae bacterium. Taxonomy (GTDB): domain Bacteria; phylum Myxococcota; class Myxococcia; order Myxococcales; family Anaeromyxobacteraceae; genus DASTPH01. Next base: position 2,701 of record DASRTO010000677.1, on the reverse strand, counting down.
GACCAGCTCCGCCGAGGTCGGGTAGCGGGAGACGGCCTCCAGCACCTCGGCCTGGCGCAGCGGGAAGAGCTGCTCCAGCCGCACCAGCGCCACGTGGCGCGCCTGCTGCGCCGCCCGTTCCGCCTGGAGCTCGTAGTGGATCTTCCCCGAGCACAGGAGGATCCGCCGGATCTCGCCGGGGGGCGTCCCGCCGTCGTCGACCAGGACGGGGTGGAACCGGCCCGAGGCTAGCTCCTCCAGCGGCGAGATCGCCTGCGGGTGTCGCAGCAGGCTCTTGGGCGACATCACCACCAGCGGCTTGCGCCAGGGGGCCAATACTTGACGTCGCAGCGCGTGGAAGATCTGCGCCGGGGTGGTGAGGTTCATCACCTGCCAGTTGTCGTTCACCGAGAGCGAGAGGAAGCGGGCCAGGCGCGCCGAAGAGTGCTCGGGCCCCTGCCCTTCCAGGCCGTGGGGCAGGAGCAGCGTGAGCCCGGAGAGTCGGTTCCACTTGGTCTCCGAGGCGCACAGGAACTGGTCCACGATCACCTGGGCGGCGTTGACGAAGTCGCCGAACTGGGCCTCCCACACCACCAGCGCCTCCGGCATCTCCAGCGAGTAGCCGTACTCGAAACCCAGCGCGGCGGCCTCCGAGAGCAGGCTGTCGCGGATCTCCACCGTCCCCTGCCCCTCGCGCAGGTGGGAGAGCGGCATGTACTCGGCGCCGCTCTCCTGGTCGTGCAGCACGGCGTGGCGGTGGCTGAAGGTGCCGCGGCGACTGTCCTGGCCCACCAGGCGCACCCGCGTCCCCTGCCAGGCCAGCGAGCCCAGCGCCAGGGCCTCGGCCATCCCCCAGTCCAGCGGCCGCTTCCCGGCCGCCATCTCGGCGCGCCCCTCCATGATCCTGGCGATCTTGGGGTGGGCGCGGAAGCCCGGCGGGATCTCGCCCAGGTGGCGCCCGACGTGGCGGAGGACGTCGAGCGGCACCGCCGTCACCGGCTCCTCCGGGCCGATGGCGCCGCCCCGGTAGCGCCCCCAGACGCTCCCCGGCTCGGCACGCCCGGGCTGCACCGCCAGGGCCGCCGAGGCGGCATGGGCCTCCTCGAGGCGGGCCTGCACCTCGCCAGCCATGGCCTCGGCCTCGGCGGCGGAGACCACCCCCTCCTCGACGAGCCGGCGGGCGTAGAGCGCCCGCACCGACTCCTTGGCGGCGATGGCCCGGTACATGATCGGCTGGGTGAAGGCCGGCTCGTCCCCCTCGTTGTGGCCGTGCTTGCGGTAGCACCACAGGTCGATGACGGCGTCGCGGTGGAAGCGCTGCCGGAAGTCCACCGCCAGCAGCACCGCCTGGGCCACCGATTCCAGATCCTCGCCGTTCACGTGGAAGATGGGGACGTCCAGCATGGTGGCCAGCCCGGTGGCGTAGGTGGTGGAGCGCGCGTCGCGGGGCGAAGTGGTGAAGCCCAGCTGGTTGTTCACCACCACGTGCAGCGTGCCGCCCACCGCGTAGGCGTCGAGCCGGGACATGCTGAGCGACTCCGCCACCACGCCCTGCCCGGCGAAGGAGGCGTCGCCGTGGACCAGGACCGGCAGGGACCGGCGCCGATCGAAGTCCCGGTAGCGGTCCTGCTTGGCGCGCACCCTCCCCTGCACCACCGTGTCGATCCACTCGAGGTGGCTGGGGTTGAAGGCCAAGGAGAGGTGCAGTCCTCCGTCGGGGCTGTCGCGGTCGGAGCTGTAGCCGAGGTGGTACTTGACGTCGCCGCCTCCGCCGCCGTCGACGATGGCCTGGTCGCGGAACTCGGCGAAGATCTGCGAGAGCGGCTTGCCGAGCACGTTGGCGAGGACGTTGAGCCGCCCGCGGTGGGCCATGCCGATCACCAGGTTGCGCACCCCGTGCCCGACGGCCCGGTCGATCACCAGCTCGAACAGCGCCACCAGGCTCTCGGCCCCCTCCACCGAGAAGCGCTTGGCCCCCAGGAAGCGCTTGCCGGCGAACTGCTCGAAGAGCTCCGCCTCGGTGAGCTTGCGCAGGAGCTTCCTCTTCACCTCCGGCGCCAGCGTCACCCGGTTGCCGGTGCGCTCCATGCGCCGCTCCAGCCAGCGGCGCAGGTCCCGGTCGTGGAGGTGGGCCAACTCGACGCCCAGGGTCCGGCAGTAGGTCTCCTCCAGGCGGGCGCGGAGCTGGCGCGGGGTGGCGGTCCCGGGCCGCTCCGGATCGCCGCTGGCGACCGGCCGGTCGAGGTCGGCCTCGGAGAGGCCGAACTCGGAGAGGCCGAAGGCCGGCAGGGTGGAGGGGCGGCGCTCCAGGCCCAGCGGATCGAGCAGCGCCAGCAGGTGGCCGTGCTCGCGGTAGGCCTGCACCATCCGGTCCACCCGGGCCTGGAAAGCCTCGGCCTCGGCGGCGCCGGCGGCCGCGTGGCCGTTGCCGCGGCGGCGCGGGAAGCCCTCCGGCGCCGGCCCGGCCCCTTCCACCGCCCCCAGGGCCCGGAAGTAGCGACGCCACCCCTCGTCCACCGAGTCCGGGTCGCGCAGCCAGTCGAAGTACAGCCGCTCGACGAAGTCGAGGCTGGCCGCGTCCGGCGCCGGCACCTGGATGTCGCCCTCGCGCTGCATGCTGGACGTGATCTAATCCTCCCCCGGCACCATGCAGGAGATCGTTCACCTGGACCGGTCGCTCCCGCCACGCAGCGTGTCTCGCCTCGGCCGCGCTGGCCCCGCC
>DASRTO010000676.1:0-8670 GCA_035655915.1 Anaeromyxobacteraceae bacterium | reverse complement strand
ACCACCAGCGCCGTGTAGACGGCGGTGAGCGGCAGGCTCGACCCGGCCAGGTCGATGACGATGGAGCTGAACTTGAGCCCCAGCCCGGTGAGGGTCACCACCCCCACGATGATCCCGGCCGAGGCGCAGGTGGCGGCCACCCCGATCACCCCCACCGATCCGGTCTTGAGCGCCTCCACCAGCCGCGTCCGGTGCAGCGGGACGCCGGCCCGGGGGATGAAGCCGAGGGCGCTGTCCCGCCGCAGGAACGAGCTGGCCACCGCCAGGACGATGGCCCAGAAGACCGAGACCACCGGGCTGAAGCCCAGCACCATGAAGACCACCACCGCCACCAGGGACAGGAAGTGGAAGCCGTGCTGGCGGGTGAGCCGCCACAGGCTCCCCTGGGCCGGCGTCTCCACCCGGCGCATGCCGTGCTTGCGCGCGTCGAGCTCCACCATCAGGAACAGCGCCAGGTAGTAGAGGAAGGTCGGGATGATCGCCATCCAGATGACGTCCAGGTAGGAGATCTTGAGGAACTCCGCGATGAGGAAGGCCGCTGCCCCCAGCACCGGCGGCGAGATGATGGCGCCCAGGCCGCCCGCCGCCAGCAGGCCGCCGGCGGCGTTCCGGCCGTAGCCGGCCTTGGCCAGCATGGGCCAGGCCACCGAGCCGATGGTCACGGTGGTGGCCACCCCGCTGCCGGACGGGCCGCCCAGGAGGAACGAGGAGAGGACGATGGTGCGCCCCGCCGCCGAGGGCCTGCCGCCGGTGGCCGCCAGCGAGAAGTCGATGAAGAACTTCCCGGCCCCGGAGAACTGCAGCACCGACCCGTAGATGGTGAAGAGGATGATGAAGGTGGCCGAGACGTCGATGGGCGTGCCGAAGATGCCCTCCAGGGTCATGTACATGTGACCCACGATCCGCTCCAGGTCGTAGCCGCGGTGGGTCCAGGGCGGCGGCAGCCAGGGGCCGGCCACCGCGTAGGCCAGGAAGGCCACCACCACCAGGGTGAGGACCAGCCCCGAGGTGCGGCGGGTGGCCTCCAGCACCATCAGGATCAGGGCCGTCCCGAAGAACAGGTCCCAGCGGTTGGGGGTGACCGCCCGCTCGATGAACTCGTCGAAGTCCAGCAGCAGCCAGGCGATGGTGGCCACGCCCAGGAGCGCCAGCAGGAGGTCGAACCACATGATGCGGTCGCGGAACCGCCTGGCGGCCGGGAAGAGCAGGAAGCACAGGAGCAGCACGAAGCCCACGTGGACGGCCCGCAGGATCTGGGCCGGGACGATGGCGATGGCGGCGTAGAGGTGGAACAGCGTCATGGCCACCGCCACGGCGGTGAGCGCCGCCTCGACCCATCCCCTGAAGTGGCTGGCGGCGCCCTCCTCCTGCTCGACGTACGCCTCCGCCTTGCGCCGCGCCTCCTCGCTGATGACCACCGGCTCGCCGGGCGGCTGCTGGCCGCTCATTCGAGGGCTCCGTTCGCTAGAGGTGCGCTTCCAGCCAGCCGGCGATGGCCGGCTCCCTGGCGATCCGCATCACCAGTCGGTCACCGTGGTCGCCGAAGTCCAGGAACGAACGCTCCCGGCCGCCCAGGCGCAGCGTTTGCGGCGCCCCCATGGCCACCCGGAAGACGACCTCGGCCATGACCCGCTCCACGGCGTGCCGCTCGCCGGGGGCGGTGATGCCGAAGTACTCGCGCACCGCCGCGCTGGGGCTCTCCACGGCCCGGAGGGCGATACGGCCGTCCGCCGTCAGGGAGAACTCCTCGGCGACCGGCTGGTCGTAGATCGAGTGGCGCGAGGTCACCGAGAAGGCCTCGCCGGCGGCGAGGGGGATGCGGAAGGTCCGGCCGCGCGCCTCGTTGGCGAGCTCGAGCACGGGCACCGGCCGCAGGGCGGCGGCGGCCAGGGCGGCCGCCGCGACCCCGCCCAGCCACGCCCGGCGGGCCATGCGCGCCACGCCGCTACCGGAGCTTGATTCCCTGCTCGGCGAAGTAGCGGAGCGCGCCGGGGTGGAAGGGGATGGGCGAGCCGCCATTGGCCTGGGCCGCCAGGCTCAGGTTGGCCGCCTCCTGGTGGACGGCCACCAGGTCGGCCTTCCTCTCGAAGAGGGTCTTGACCACGTCGTGCGCCAGCTTCTCGTCCATCTTCTCGTTCGCCACCAGCACGTTCCACACGTCGGCGACCTCGACGTCCCGGGCCTGGCCGGGGTAGGAGCCCGCCTTGATGACCCCCTTCACGTAGAGGGGACCCCACTTCTTCACCAGGGCCGGGACGGCGTCGCCGTGGTCGAGCAGCTTGATGGTCATCCCGGGCGTGGCGGCCAGGTCGGTCACGGCCGCGGTGGGGATGCCGCCCGACCAGAAGAAGGCGTCGATCTTCCGGTCCTTGAGGGCGTTCACCGACTCGGCCACCGAGAGCTTCTCGCGCTTCACGTCCTTGTCGGGGTCGAGGCCGTAGGCCTCCAGGATGCGCAGGGCGATGATCTCGGTCCCGCTGCCGGGGGCGCCGGTGGCGATGCGCCGTCCCTTGAGCTCGCGCATGCTCTCGATGCCGGTCCCCTGCACCGTCACCCACTGACTCTTGTTGGCGTACAGCACCGCCAGGGAGCGGATGGGGACCTTCTCCTTGAACTTGCCGGCGCCGTTGAAGCCGTCGGCGGCGGTGTCGGCCAGGGTGAAGGCGATGTCGGCCTTGCCGGCCCCCACCAGCTTCACGTTGTCCACCGAGGCGCTGGTGACCTCGGCGGTGGCCTCGACGCCGGGGAGGACCTTGGAGAGCACCGCGGCCACGCCGCCGCCCAGGGGGTAGTAGACGCCTCCGGTGCCGCCGGTGACGATGGAGAGCCTGATGAGCTTCGGCTGCGCCTGCCCGGGGCCGGCCAGGAGGGCCAGGGCCACTGCTGTCGCGGTTGCGCTTCGCATTGTGCGTCCTCCGGGAATGCGGGTTGGCGCAGGATACGACCCGCGCCGTCCGGCGGTAAAGCACCCGTGGCGCGGCGGCGCCGGCGGGCGGGGCCGGCGGCTACACCACGCCCCGCTCCCGCAGCGAGGCGATCTCCGCCTCGCCCAGCCCCAGCTCCCGCAGGACCTCGCCGGTGTGCTGCCCGAGGAGCGGGGGCGGCGCAACCTGGGCCGCCGGCGCCCCGGAGAGCCGGATGGGAGAGGCCACCAGCGGGACGGTCCCGGCCAGCGGATGGGGCAGCTCCACCCGCATCCCGCGATGGCGCACCTGCGGGTCGGCGAACACCTGGGCCAGGTCGTTGATGGGGCCGCAGGGGACGCCCGCCGCCTCCAGCGCCTCGATCCACTCCGCCGCCGGGCGCGCCAGCAGGATCGACTCGACGAGCGGGACCAGGGCGGCGCGGTGGCGGACCCGGGCGGCGTTGGTGGCGAAGCGCTCGTCGCGGGCCAGCTCCGGGCGCCCGGCGACCTCGCAGAAGCGCAGGAACTGGCCGTCGTTCCCGACCGCCAGGATCATGTGCCCCCCGGCGGTGCGGAAGGCCTGGTAGGGCACGATGGTGGGGTGGGCGTTGCCGAGGCGGCCGGGAGGCTCGCCGGCCACGAGGTAGCTCATGGCCTGGTTGGCCAGCATGGCCACCTGCACGTCCAGGAGCGCCAGGTCCACGTGCGCCCCGCGCCCGGTGCGGTCCCGCTCTGCCAGGGCCGCCAGCACCGCGGTGGCGGCGTACATGCCGGTGAGGAGGTCGGCGATGGCCACCCCGACCTTCATGGGGCCGCCCCCCGGCACCCCGTCGGGCTCGCCGGTGATGCTCATGAGGCCGCCCATGCCCTGCACGATGAAGTCGTAGCCGGCCCGATCGCGGTACGGGCCCGTCTGGCCGAAGCCGCTGATGGAGCAGTAGACCAGGCCCGGGCTCTCCCCGGCCAGGTCGGGATAGCCGAGGCCGAGCCGCGAGAGCGTCCCCACCTTGAAGTTCTCCAGCAGCACGTCCGAGCGCGCCGCCAGCCGGCGCACCAGCGCCCGCCCATCCGGCCGGGCGATGTCGATGGTGACCGACTTCTTGCCCCGGTTGGCGCCGAGGAAGTAGGCCGACTCGGAGGTCTCGCGCCCGCTCCGGTCGCGCAGGAACGGGGGGCCCCAGCCGCGGGTGTCGTCGCCGGACCCGGGGCGCTCCACCTTGATCACCTCCGCCCCCAGGTCCGCCAGCACCTGGCCGGCCCAGGGCCCGGCCAGGACCCGGGAGAGGTCGAGCACCCTCAGGTGGGCGAGCGGACCCCTGCCCACCTCATCTCCCCGGGGGCGGGACCGGCAGGCCGGGCATGGCGAAGCCGAGGCGCGACAGGCCCGCCAGGAGGTCCGCCGCCTGCCCCCGCGACAGCGGCGAGAGCGGGGGTCGCACCGTGCGCCAGGCCGGATCGGCGCCGTGATGGGCCACGAGCTCCTTCAAGGCGGCGATGACCGGGAAGCGCTCCACCGCGCCGCGAAGCGCGTCGAGCCCGGCCTGCAGCGCCTCGGCCCCGGGCGAGCGCCACTCGCGGTGGAGCCGGGCGATGGCCGCCGGGTTGACGTTGCCGGTGGCGGTGATGCAGCCCACGCCCCCCTGGCGCAGGTTGGCCAGCAGGAACCGCTCGCTCCCCACGAAGACGTCGAGCCCCGACCCGGCCAGGGCCAGCAGGGCCCGGGTGTTCTCGAAGTCGCCCGAGCTGTCCTTCACGCCGGCGACGATCCCCGGGTAGGCCTCGAGCAGGCGCCCCACCAGGCGCGGCGCGATGGGCACCTGGGCCACCGGCGGGATGTGGTAGAGGTAGACGCGCAGCCGCGCGTCGCCGACCCGCTCCACCACCTCGGCGAAGCTGCGGAAGAGCCCGTCCTCGGAGACGGCCTTGTAGTAGAAGGGGGGGAGCACCAGCACCCCGGCGCAGCCGCCGCGCACGGCGTGCCGCGTCAGGCGCACCGTGTCGGTGAGGGCGCAGCAGCCCGTCCCCGGCATGAGCCGGGCCGGGTCGAGGCCGCCCTCGAGCAGGCGATCCAGCAGCGACTCCCGCTCGTCGGCGGAGAGCGAGTTGGCCTCGCTGGTGGTCCCGAAGGGCGCCAGGCCGGCGCAGCCCTGCGACAGGAGCCAGCGGCCGTGCCGGACCAGCCGCTCCGCGTCGGGCGACAGGTCGGCCCGGAAGGGGGTGAGCAGCGGGGCCAGCACGCCGGCGAGGCGCGCCGCCCCGGCGCGCCCGCGGCCTCCTCTCGGGGTGTCGGTCTCGGCGGTCATGCCGGCTCGGGGCGCGGGCGGCTAGACCGCCGCGATGTACTCGCTGCGGGTCCGCTCCTCGACGTCCATCTCCCAGGCCCCGGCGGAGACGTCGTACAGCTTGTGGTAGGGCGTCATCAGCACCGCCTCGAGCATCTCGGCGGTGTTGGCGCGCCGCTGCCGCTCCAGCTCCTTGGGATCCACCGGCACGAACCTCTCGTCGGGGGTGATCTTGAAGACCGGCTGCCCCTTGGACACCACCGTCCCGTCCTGGCCCTGGAAGATGATCCGGTCGATGGTCCCGGAGAAGGGGGCCCGCACGGTGTTGAACATCTTCATGACCTCGATGATGTAGAGCGGCTGCCCCTTCTCGAAGTGCACCCCCTCGGCGACGAAGGGCGGGCGCCCCGGCCCCTCCTGCCGGTAGAACATGCCGCCGAAGGGGGCCACCAGCTCGTCGGCCTTGGTGGCCGGGGGCGGCACCAGCACCTTCTTCATGCGGGCCTGCAGGTCGGGGTCGCCGAGGTGCGGCGGGATGGTGACCTCCAGGTCGTCTTCGACCCGGAAGTCGGAGAAGCGCACCTTCTCCGCCAGCATGAAGAGCAGCCCCAGGAGCTCGTTCCCGGCCTCGTAGCCCAGGTGGGCGGCGCGGATGCGCTGCCAGGTGTCGGCGTCGTACCCGCCCTGCGGCGCCTCGCTCCCCAGGATGTCGTTCAGCTTGAAGAACTCCTCCTTGCGCAGCCCGAAGGTCTTGCGCAGGGCCACGTAGAAGCGGATGGAGCGCTGCAGCAGCTCGTGGTCGTGCTGCCAGATGACCTCGGCGGCCGGAGCCTTCGGGTGGAAGGCCATGTTCAGGTACTGGTAGGTGTCGCTGATGACGCCGAGCGGGTTGCGGAACCAGAAGACCTTGCCGCCCTCGATCTTGTACTGGCGCCGCATGAGCGAGAGCCAGCCGGCGAGCAGGTGAGGCTCCTCCAGCAACCGGTCCATGACCCGGGTGAGGAGCGTCAGCTTGCGGTCGATGACCTCGCCCATGGCCCGGGCCACCGACGGGTCGTCGGGCGCCTCCTTCTCCATCTGCGACACGTAGTGCTTCTTCATCTCGGCGAAGGCGTAGGCGGCGTCGATCCGGTTCCCCTCCTCCTTGAGGCGGCCCACCAGGGTGAGATACGGCACCACGAAGCGGGTGGTGGGCTTGGCCATCACGTTCTGGCCGATGAACCAGTTGACGAGCCCGTAGTGGAACTGGAGGTTGGTGGCCAGGTCCACCCCGCGCAGGCTGGTGTTGGCCAGCACCTGGGCCAGGTGCTGGTAGGACCCCAGCCGGTCCTCCCCCTTGGTGAGCAGCAGGGCGATGTTCGAGTCGTAGGCCCCGGCCACCCGGTAGCGCATGAACATGCCGGTGTCGGGGTTGGGGAGGCTGATGCCCTGGTCGTCGCGGATCTCCCCCTCGATGGGCTTCGACCAGAGGCGGATGAGGCCTCCGGCGTGGGGGGAGAGCGAGGCGTCGGTGGCGTTGAGGCGGGCCTCCACCGCGGCCGCGAAGCGCGGCACCCTCGAGGGCTTGGGGAGCCGCTTCCCGTGGCGCGCCAGCAGGGCCATGGCCTCTACCAGCGACTCCACCGCGAAGCACTCTTTGGAGTCGTCGGGGTTCTGGAAGCGGAGCGCGTAGCAGAGCTCGGTGACCCGGTGCTCCACCTGGATGCGGGTGTTGACCTCCATGAAGTAGTAGCGGTCCCGGTCCACGATGCACTCGAAGGTCGAGGCCGAGTCGAGCCCGACCGCGGCGCCAAAGCGGGCGGCGTCGTCCTCCATGCGCCGGAGGATCTCGAGATCGGTGCGGAGCGCCGCGGCCTCGGCCCGGCGGCCGGCCCGCTCGGCCTTCTCCGCCGCCGCCGCCAGGCCCTCCTGGGTCACCGAGACCTCCAGAAGCTTCTGCTCGTGCATCTGCAGCGAGCAGTCGCGGCCGCCCAGGGAGACGCACCAGCTGCCGTTGCCCAGGAGCTGGATCTCGTTGTGCCGGGTCTGCTCGATGTTGAGCTCGATGAGGACGTTCTTGTTGTCGCCCACGCCGGTGGCCTTCACCTCGTACAGCACCTCGCGCACCATGGCCGGCGCCTCGGCGGCGGCCTGGGCCACGAGCTTGGGGTCGGCCTTCCTCTGGCCGAGCAGGCTCCCGCCCAGGATGCGCTGGCCCTTGCCGCCGCCGCCGCCGATGGCCTTGAGGCGCACCCGGCTGCCCGGATACCTCTCGAACATCTCGGCCACCTCGCGCTGCACCTGGGCCTCCAGCTCCTCGATGGAGTAGAGGTCGATCCGCTTGGCGTACGACGCCAGCAGCACCTGGTCGGCCAGCTCCTCGAGCGGCAGCTTCTCGTCGGCCACCGCCCTCGGGTCGAGGGAGAGCCCCTCGGCTTCGGCCAGGGCCAGCAGCTGCTTGCGGCCGGGGTGCTTTCGCAGCAGGGTACGGGCCGCGACATCGTTCACCCCGGGCGTGACCGAGACCTTGGCCTCCAGGGCGGTGCGCTTGGCCTCGTCCTTCTTGCCGGCGCGCTCCTGCACCTGCGAGTTGGGCCCGATGAACTTCAGCCCCGCCTTCTCCACGGTGGCCACGAACTCCGAGTCCTCGGCCATGAAGCCGTAGCCGGCGAAGATCGAGTCGTAGCCGTTGTCGAGCGCGATCTGGACGATCTGGTTCATGCGCTCGATGCGCTCCTCCTTGGTGGCGCCGGTGTAGTCCGGCACCCGGTGGACGCGGCGGTTGTCGGCGAGCTGGCGCAGCTCGGGCGCCAGGGCGTTGGGGTAGACGATGGAGTCCTTCTCGGAGAGGAGGATGCCGTAATGGGTCATCCCCATCTCCTCGAAGACGTCCATGGCCTCCTTGCGGATGGGGCCGCGGCAGACGATGAGCGGCCGGAGGTCCTCGCAGGCGAAGGAGCGCACCCACGCCGAGGAGGATCCGGACAGCCGGCGGTCGCGGTGGGTGAGGGGGTTGCCCTGGTACCAGTCAACGGTGGCAGCCATCGGTCTCCTAGTGGAACTCGCGCTGCGGGCCGGTCATGGGCCCGGGCCGGTAATGGCGCAGCAGGAAGGCGATGTTCCTGCCCAGCACCTCGCGCAGGTCGGTGGGCATGACCAGCGAGGAGATGGAGCCAAGGGCCAGGCCCTCCTTGGGGTTCATGAGCTCCCGCTCGTAGCGGCGGTTCAGGGCCGCTTCCTCCTGGCGCAGCCACTCGGCCGCCTCTTTCTCCGCGTCCTTCCTGGCAGCGGCCCCGTCCTGGCCGGCGGCGACGCGCTCCTGGGTCCCCTTCCTCACCCGCTCCGCCACGGCGCCCCGGATCTTGCGCAGCTCGCCCTTGTAGACGAACTCCTTGCCGGCCGGCCCCATCACCGCCAGGCGGGTCGTGGGGAGCGCCAGCACCAGGTCGGCGCCGGTGGGGTAGTTGTTGTAGGAGGCGTAGGCTCCGCCGAAGGCATTGCGCA
>DASRTO010000675.1:0-29258 GCA_035655915.1 Anaeromyxobacteraceae bacterium | reverse complement strand
GGCCCGGGCGGCCTGGCTCATGGCGGGCCCGGATCTGGTGGTGGCGGTGACGGCGGCGCTGGTGGCGGCCTGGGTCGAGCTGTGGCGGCTCGGCGCGGTGGCGGTGCTGGGCTGCGCCGGCTCTGGTCCGGCCCGCCCGGCGGAGGGCCCCTGACGGGCGCCGCCAGCGGCGCGCGCATGCCCCAATCGGGGGGGCCCGAGCGGCTGCCCGGGAGAACGTCTGGTCGGAGCGATGATGCAGGTGCCTTGATGGGCTTGGGAAGGCTGCCGTGGGCACGAGTGGCTGGTGGGAGGGTTTCTTCGACGCGGACTACGTCCGGATCTGGGGCCCGCGGTTCACGCCGGGCGAGGAGGAGGCCGCGGCGCTGTGGCGGATCCTCGCACTCTCTGCGGGCTGCCGCGTCCTCGACGCGCCCTGCGGGTACGGGCGGGTGGCGCTGCCGCTGGCGCGGCTCGGAGCGTTCGTCCTAGGCGTGGATCAGTCGGCCGCGCTCCTCGATGAGGCGGAGCGGCGCCGCGGCGATCTCGGCCCGGATCGGCTGCGCTACCTCAAGCACGACCTCCGCGCGCCCCTCGCCGAGTCCGGCTTCGACGTCGCGCTCAACCTGGGTACCTCGCTCGGCTACGCCACCGAGGACGACGACCTCGCGATCCTGCGGACCCTCGCCGCCGCGGTGCACCTGGGCTGCGCCGTCGCGATCGAGACGATACACCGCGATGCCGTCGCGGCGATGCTCGCCCACGCGGTGTCGCCCGCGCATCGCCTTCCCGACGGGACGCTCGTCCTCGAGGCGTCTCGCCTCGATCCCGTCGCCGGCCGCGTCGAGACCACCTCCTATTGGGCCGGGCCCTCGGGCTCCGGTCAGAAGTCGGCGTCGATCCGGGTCTACGCGATGACCGAGCTGCTACGGCTCGTCGAGCGCGCCGGCTTGCGGCTCCGCGCCGCGCTCCACCCCGGCTCCGGTACGCCGTTCGAGGCGAGGGAACCGTTCTTCGGGGGCCGCGTCCTGCTCGTCGCGGAGCGGCCGGCTTGAGTCCGGAACGGACGCGTCCCCCGCCGCCCCTCACCGCGCCAGCAGCACCGGGCAGGGCGCCAGCGCCAGCAGCCGTTCCAGCCCCCCCTCGCCGAGCAGGGGGGCGTCGGCGCCCACCACCAGCACGGCGCTCGGCGGCGACGCCGCCAGCACGTCTTCCAGGCGATCCCCGCCGGCCCAGCGGGCCGGGGCCTCGGGGCGATCCAGGCGGCGGCGCGCCTGATCGGCCAGCGCCTCGGAGGAGCGGCGGTCGCGGGCGGCTAGCAGCACCTCCAGGTCGCCGGCCCCCGCCGCGGCCAGCCGCGCCGCCAGGTCCAGGGCCCGGTCGCCGGCCGGGGAACCGTCGTAGGCGGCGAGGAGGGGCGCCCCCACCGTCGCCCCCCGGGTGAGGAGGAGCACCGAGACCGGGGCCCGCGCGGCGGCGGTGCGGGCCGTCTCCCCGGGCCCGCGCGTCAGCCGGTGGCCGGAGACGCCCAGCACCAGCAGGTCGGCCTCCTCGGAGGCGGCGATCACCTCCAGCGACACCCGCCCGCGGGCCACCCGGAACGACCAGGCCACGCGGCGCGGCCCGGCGGCCCGGGCCAGCGCCTCCCGGGCCCGGGCCGCCATGGCCCTGAGCTCCGCCTCGATGGAGCCGCGCTCCAGGGGGCTCCACTCTCCCGAGGGGAGCCGCATCTGGCGCACGAAGGGGTGCCCCCCAAGCCGCAGCAGGTTCACGTCCTCCACGAAGAGGCCGCCGAGCTCCGCTCCCAGGCGCTCCGCCAGGGCCGCCGCGGCGGTGAGGGCGTCCAGGCTGGCCCGGGAGGCGTCGAGGGCCACCAGGATGCGCTTCAGCGCCCGCTCCCCCGGTGCGGTCACGGCTGGCGCTCCCCGGCGGGTTCCTCCGCCCTCGGCGGGACCGCGAAGGCCCGCGCCCGCTCCGCCATCTCCGCCACCCGCGCCGCCACCCGGGCGTTCACCGTCCCCTCCGGCCAGCGGCCGTCCGGCCCACGTCCCCCGGCCGGCACCCCGGTCAGGACCTCGATGCCCTGGTCCACGTTCTCCACCGCCCACAGGTGGAACTGGTCGGCGCGCACCGCCTCCACCACGTCCTCGCGCAGCATGAGGTGCTTCACGTTGGAAGCCGGCAGGAGGACGCCCTGGCTCCCATCCAGCCCTCGCGCCCGGCACACGTCGAAGAACCCCTCCACCTTCTCGTTGACGCCGCCGATGGCCTGGACCTCGCCGAGCTGGTTCACCGATCCGGTGACGGCGATGGACTGCCTCACCGGCAGACCGGCCAGGGCCGACAGGAGGGCGTACAGCTCGGCCGAGGAGGCGCTGTCCCCCTCCACGCCCGAGTAGGACTGCTCGAACACCAGACTGGCGGAGAGGGTGAGGGGGCGGTCAGCCGCGTAGCGGGCGCCCAGGAAGCCCGCCAGGATGAGGACCCCCTTGGAGTGGATGGGGCCGCCCAGCTCCACCTCACGTTCGATGTCCACCACCTCCCCCTTACCCATCCGGACCCGGGCGGTGATGCGGCTGGGGCTGCCGAAGGCGAACTGGCCCAGTTGGTACACCGACAGGCCGTTCACCTGGCCCACCGTGGCGCCGCGGGTGTCGATGAGGATGGTGCCGCGCCCGATCTCCTCCTGGAGGCGCTGCCGCACCCGATCGGCGCGGCGGACCTGGCCGTCGATGGCGGCCTGCACGTCGGCGCGCCCCACCGTCTCGCGGCCAGCCTCGCCGGCCAGGTGGTTCGCCTCCCGGAGCAGGTCGGCGATGCCCTGCAGGTGGGCCGAGAGCTTCTCGCCGTCCCCGGCCAGCCGGGCCGCCCGCTCCACGACCCGCGCCACCGCCTCCCGGTCGAAGGGGCGGAGCTTCCCGGCCCGCGCCAGCGTGGCCACCAGCCGCGCGTAGCTCAGCTCGTTCCCCGGGGTACGATCGACCTGGTCCTCGAAGTCGGCGGCCACCTTGAAGAGCTCGAGGAAGTCGGGGTCGTAGGCCGCGAGCAGATGGTAGAGGAAGCGCTCCCCGGTGAGCACCACCTTGACCTGGAGCGGGATGGGCTCGGGGTCCAGCGAGGCGGCCCCCGACAGGCCCACCAGCCGCTCCGGCGGCTCGATGCGGATCTCGCGGGCGCGGAGCGCCCGCTTCAGGTCGTCCCAGGCAAAGGGCTGGGTGAGCACCTTGCGGGCGTCGAGCACCAGGTAGCCGCCGTTGGCCCGGTGCAAGGCGCCGGGGCGGATGAGCGTGAAGTCGGTCACCAGGGTGCCGAAGTGCGCGTGGTGCTCGATGCGCCCCACCAGGTTGGGGTGGGTGGGGAGGTCCTCGGTCACCACCGGCGCCCCCGCCGCGCCGGAGTGATCCACCATCACATTCACCCCGTAGCGGTGCAGGGAGGGGGTCTCGGCCAGGAGCTTGCGGATCTGCGAGGCGGCGTCCTCGGCCTCGCCCCCGGCCAGGAAGTCGTGGACGTTCTCCACCACGTCGCGCTGCACGGCGTCGAGGTGGGCCAGTACCGGCGGGAGGTCGGCATAGCGTCCCCGCAGGTCGTCGATGAGGTGCCCCACCGCGAAGAGGGCCACCTCCTTGTTCATGTCCTTCACCCGCTCGCGGTGATCCCGCTCCAGTTGCGGCACCGAACGGAGCACCGCGCCCAGCTCCTCCTGGAGCGCGGCGATGTCCTTCTGGAGGCGCTGCTGCTGCTCGGAGGGGAGCTGCCGGAACTGCTCCGGGTCGAGCACCTCGCCCTCGCGGGTAGGGGCCAGCGCGATGCCCATGGGGGTGCGCACCATGGCCACCCCCTTCTCGCGGGCGTGCTCCTGCACCCGCCGCATGGCCTCCTCGCGCTTCTCCTCCAGCTGCTTCTCCAGCACCGAGAGGCGGGTGCGGTACTCCTCCCCCTCGAAGACCGCCGGGATGGCCACCCGCAACTCCTCCACCAGTTTCTGCATGTCGGCGCGGAACTGGAGGGCGCGTCCCGCCGGCAGCTCCACCGCCCGCGGCCGGTGGCGGTCCTCGAAGTTGTAGAGGTAGCACCAGTCCGAGGGGGGCTTCTCCCCGGCGGCGCGCTGCCTCACCACCCGGCTCACCAGCGTCTCCTTGCCTACCCCGGGCGGCCCCAGCGCGAAGATGTTGTACCCGTCCTGGCGGATGGCGGTGCCGAAGCGGAGGGCCTCGGCGGCGCGATCCTGCCCCAGCGGCAGGTCCAGGTCCCCGAGGTCGGCGGTGGTCTGGAAGGGGAGGCGCGAGGGGTCGCAACGGCGGCAGAGATCCTCGGGCGACAGGCTCCTCACGGCCATGGCGACACCCCGCTGGGCGACGGCCCGCCCCTGACGGGACCTCCCCGGATGGGCGGCGGCCGCACTCCTGCAATCTACACCGGCCGGCGGGCCGGCAATCGCAAGAAGACGGCGGTTGGGGGAGGGACCCGGCTTCCGCTACCGGGACAGGAAGCGGCGCAGCGAGATCTTCCGGGCGCGCCCGCCCAGGAGCCAGGCGCCTAGGACCACCCCCACCAGCACGCCGGCGAGGAGCAGCGCCCCGAGTCCCAGCAGCGGAAGGCCTTGGCCGGCGCGCCTCCCGGCGGCCACCAGGCCCAGGCCGCCCACGGTGAGGCCGGCCGCCAGCACTCCCAGGAAGAGGGTGAGCGTCAGCGAGCGGACGTTCTGGGAGAGCCGCTCCAGCTCCTCCGACTGCACCCGCACCCGGAACTTACCGCCCTCCAGGTCGGAGAGGATCTGCGACAGCTGCGCCGGCAGGTCCTCGGCCAGCCCCTGGAACTTGAGCAGCGACTTCATGAGCGTCCCGGAGACGTCGGAGGGGTTGAGGCGCTGCAGCAGGAGCTCCTTGGCGTAGGGGAGCCCCACCTCCAGGACGTCCAGCTTGGGATAGAGGCGGCGGATGAGCCCCTCGATGGTGATCGAGGCCTTGGAGAGGAGGGCGTACTCCTTGGGCACCTTGATCTTGTGGCGGACGGCGATGTCGAGGAGGTCCTGCAGGAGCGTGGTGGTCCGGATCTCGTCGAGCTTCAGGCCCAGGTAGCGCTGCAGGATGCCGGCGATGTCGGCGCGGAGCACCGCGATGGGGGCCTGGGCCTCGGGGACGCCGATGCGGTAGAGCAGCCGGGCCACCGTGTCCGGGTCCCGCAGCGCCACCGCCATGATGAGCGTCACCAGCGTCTCCTGCATGGGGCGGGTGAGCCGGCCCACCAGCCCGAAGTCCAGGAGCGCGATGCGGTTGCCGGGAAGCACCAGGATGTTGCCGGGGTGGGGATCGCCGTGGAAGACGCCCACCTCGAAGAGCTGGCGGAAGGCGGCCTCGATGATGTTGCGCGCCACCGCTTCCAAGTCATAGCCCGAGGCGGCGCTCACCTCGCTGACCTTGACGCCGGCCACGTAGTCGAGCGTCAGCACGGTGCTGGAGGAGAGGTCGCCGTGGACCCGGGGGATGACCAGCACCTCCAGCCCCTGGGAGGCGCGCGCCATCTCGCGGGCGTTGCGCGCCTCGTTGGCGAAGTCCAGCTCCTCGTGGATGGCCTTGTCGAACTCCTCCACGATGTCGGTGGGGGTGTAGACGCCGGTCTCCTCCACCACCGCCTCGAGCAGCCGCGCCAGGTAGTAGAGCAGCCCCAGGTCGGCCTCGATGCCCTCGCGGATGCGGGGGCGCTGCACCTTGACCACCACCTCCTCGCCCTGGTGCGTCCGGGCCCGGTGGACCTGGGCGATGGAGGCGCTGGCCAGCGGCTCCGGGTCCAGGGAGGCGAAGAGGTCCCCCACCGGGCGGCGCAGCCCGCGCTCGATCTCCTGGCGCACCTCGGCCAGCGGGACCGGCGGGCAGGCGTCCTGGAGCCGCGACAGCTCCTCGATCCAGTGGACCGGGAGCATGTCCGGGCGGGAGGAGAGCAGCTGCCCCAGCTTGATGAAGGTCGGGCCCAGGTCGAGCAGGAGCTGGCGGAAACGGGCTGCGGTGCGGCGGCCGGGCTCGGCCTCCCCGGGGCGCCCCTCCTCGCCCGGGGGCTCGGCCTCCACGGGCACGCGAGCCACCAGGTCCCGGAGGCGGGTGCGCTCCAGGTACGCCCCGAAGCCGTGACGGGCCACGACGGTGGCGATCTCGCGCAGCCGGTTCAGGTCCTGGAAGGCGCTCTTGAACACCGCCGGCGACGATAGCACCGGACCATAGGTGGGTCACGCCGGCAGGCCCTCGTGCTAGAAGGCGGGGTCGATGGCGGAGATCGCCCAGCCGGCCACCCCCATGATGCGGCAGTACCTCGAGACCAAGGCGAGGTACCCCGACGCCATCCTCTTCTTCCGCCTGGGCGACTTCTACGAGATGTTCTTCGACGACGCCGTCCAGGCGTCGCAGGCGCTCCAGATCGCGCTCACCGCCCGCGCCAAGGGGGACGAGAAGGTCCCCATGTGCGGCGTCCCCTACCACGCCGCCCGCGGCTACGTGGCCAGGCTCCTGGAGCGCGGCTTCAAGGTCGCCATCTGTGACCAGGTCGAGGAGGCCGGGAAGTCGCAGCTGGTCCGCCGCGAGGTCACCCGGGTGGTCACCCCGGGCATGGTCCTCGACGACGCCATGCTCGACCCCCGGGAGGCCTCCTTCCTGGGCGCGGCGGTCTTCCGCCCCGAGGGCGGGGGAGGGCTGGCCCTGCTCGACGCTTCCACCGGCCAGCTCGCCTGCGGCGAGGTCCCGAGCGACGAGCGGCTGGCCGAGGAGCTGCGGCGCGCCGGGGTGCGCGAGCTCTTGCTCCCGCGCGGCGCCGCCGAGAGCCGGCGCGGCGAGGCGCTGGCCCGGGCGGTGGGCGCGCCGCTGGCGCGCTGCGAGGACGCCGAGGTCGTCCGCCCGGAGGAGAAGCTCCGGCGCCACCTGGGGGTGGCCACCCTGGACGGGTTCGGGGTGGCCGACCTCCGGCTCGGGCTGGCCGCCGCCTGGGCCGCCCTGGCCTACCTCGCCGAGACCCAGCGCGCCCCTCCCCGGCACGTCGACCGGCTCTCGCGCCTCGCCACCGACCGGGCGCTGCTCCTCGACGAGAGCACCCGCGCCAACCTGGAAGTGGAGCGCGCCCTGTCCGGCGGGCGGAAGGGCTCGCTGCTCGGCCTGCTGGATCGCACCCTCACCGCCCTGGGCGGGCGGCGGCTGGCCGAGTGGCTGCGCTACCCGCTCCTCGACCTGCCGGCCATCGAGCAGCGGCTCGACGCCGTGGAGGCCTTCGCCGGCTCCTCGGTACTCCGGGAGAGCACGGCCGAGGCGCTCCGGCCGGTGGGGGACCTGGAGCGGCTCCTGTCGCGGCTGGCGCTGGGACAGGGGAACGCCCGCGACCTGCGCGCCCTGTCGCTGGCGCTCGGGGCCCTGCCCCGCCTGGCCGACCTGCTGGAGAACGCCGGCCCGGCCCGCCTGCGCGAGAGCGGCCGGGCCATGCGCGGCCTGGAGCCGCTCGCCGAGGTCCTGTCGCGCGCCGTCGCCGAGGAGCCGCCGGCCGGCCTGGACGAGGGGGGCCTCATCCGCGCCGGCCATTCCGAGGAGCTGGACCGGCTCCTGGCGGTGGCCCAGGACGGCAAGGGGTTCATCGCCGGGCTCGAGTCGCGGGAGCGGCAACGGACCGGCATCGGCTCGCTCAAGGTCCGCTACAACCGCGTCTTCGGGTACTACCTGGAGGTCACCAGGCCGAACCTGCACCTCGTCCCGCCCGACTACCAGCGGCGCCAGACCACCGTGGGCGGGGAGCGCTTCATCACCCCGGAGCTGAAGGAGTTCGAGGAGCAGGTGCTGGGCGCCGAGGAGAAGCGCTTCGCCCTGGAGAAGCGGCTCTTCGAGGAGCTGCGTCAGCGGGTGGTGGCCGAGGCGCCCCGCCTGCGTGGGGCGGCGGCCGGCGTGGCCGACGCCGACGCCCTGCTGTCCTTGGGGCGGGTGGCGGCCGAGCGGGGCTACGTGCGGCCGGCCCTGGACGGCTCCGAGGTCCTGGAGGTGGCCGAGGGACGTCATCCGGTGGTGGAGGCCATGCTGCCCCCCGACTCGGGCGGCTTCGTGCCCAACGACCTGCGGGTGGCCGCCGGGGAGCCGGGCGGCGCCGAGCCGCAGATCCTGGTCATCACCGGCCCCAACATGGCCGGCAAGAGCACCGTGCTGCGCCAGGCGGCGCTCATCGCCCTCATGGCCCAGGCCGGCGGCTTCGTGCCGGCCCGCCGGGCCCGGGTGGGGCTGGTGGACCGGATCTTCACGCGGGTGGGGGCCTCCGACGACCTGGCCAGAGGGCGCTCCACATTCATGGTGGAGATGACCGAGGCGGCCGCCATCCTCCACAACGCCACCCGCCGCTCGCTGGTGGTCCTC
Source organism: Anaeromyxobacteraceae bacterium (assembly GCA_035655915.1). GTDB lineage: Bacteria > Myxococcota > Myxococcia > Myxococcales > Anaeromyxobacteraceae > DASTPH01. The sequence goes on along the minus strand of DASRTO010000675.1, from coordinate 20,907 downwards.
GACGAGATCGGCCGCGGCACCTCTACCTTCGACGGGCTCTCCATCGCCTGGGCGGTGGCCGAGCACCTGCACGACCGGGTGGGGTGCCGCACCCTCTTCGCCACCCACTACCACGAGCTGCAGGACCTGGCCCGGGAGCGGCCGCGGGTCCGGAACCTCACCGTCTCGGTGCGCGAGGTCGGCGACCAGGTGGTGTTCCTGAGGAAGCTGGTGCCCGGGGGCGCCTCGCGCAGCTACGGCATCGAGGTGGCCCGCCTGGCGGGCCTCCCGGCCGAGGTGCTGGCCCGGGCCCGGGAGATCCTGAAGAACCTGGAAGCGCTGGAGGTGGACGAGGGCGGGCACGCCGCCCTGGCCCGGGGTGGCCGAGGGGAAGCCTCGGCCGGGCAGCTGGGCCTGTTCGCGCCCCCGGACCCGCGCCTGGAGGCGCTGCGGCGCGACCTCGGGGGCCTCGACCTGGAGACGCTCCGCCCGCTCGACGCCCTGAATCTGATAGCGGAGTGGAAGAAGCGGCTCGGTTGACGCGCCCCGCCAGGCCTGTGGTATCCGGCGCGGCACCCGGCGGCCCGGTCTCGCCTCCGGCAGCTGTTCTCGCTCGCGACCAGGGAGCCCGGGCCGCGCGGCGACGCGGAACGCGCGGCGGCTCGCAAACGGCGGTCGCGCAGCCGGTGGCGCCCGCGGGGCATGGGCGCTCCGCGCCGGTTGCTCGCCGCAAGCGCGGCCCCCGGTCGCGCGCATCGGGGAGCCCGCGGCTCGCTCCAAAGGCCGCCTCCGGCGAGACCGGGTCGCCTCGGGTCGGCTGGGCGCCCCGGGTCTGCCATGCGGTCGCGCTTCCTCGCCACGGTGGGTGGCAACGGTGCGCCCTATGGAGGGTCGCGCGGCGGCGAAAGGCGAAAAAAAAAGAGGGGCCGAGTCGCCCCGGCCCCCTCCCAGTACTGCTATCGCAGCGCTACTTCTTGTGGCAGCCGTCGCACTTCTTCTCGTCGCCTGGGCCCTTGGCCTTCTCCTTGTGGCAGCCGATGCAGAGCTCGTGGGCCTTCTTCTCGCCCAGCGTGATCTTCCCGGGCTTGCCCTCGCCGTGGCAGTTCTTGCAGCCCTGCTTGGCGTGGGCCTTGTGGTCGAAGGTGACCGGGCCGTCCTTCGACTTCTCGGCCTTGAAGGTGACCTTGTCGGGCGGCTTGGGGGCCTGGGCGTAAGCGCCGGTGGCAGCGACGAGGAAGATGGCGGCGAAGATCGTCGTCAGGGTCTTCACGTTGTTCCTGCTCCTGTTCTCGGGCGGACCATTCCGCCGGTTCGGGCGTGACCTCTGCCCATTCCCCGGACGGACGGCCCGGGCAGAGATTCACGGTCGCGGCAGGATGCGCGAAACGGACCTCCCCGGCCTTGATCCCGGTCAGGAAGCGGCGCCGGGCGTTCCCCGAGAGCACCCTTCAGGCCATCTCCAGGACCGCCGCCACCAGCTTCTCGATGCCGGCGGCGACCGGGGCGATGCTGGGCCCGAGCATGTAGGCCGGCGTCGAGGCGATGCGGTTCCTCTCGTCCACCACGATCTGGTCCACGGCGCAGTCCACGTGCCGGGCGCCGAAGGCGTTCACGGCCGCGGCCGTGTCCGGGTCGTTGCCGATGGTGAGCCGCGGCTCGAGCTCCGCCAGCACCTTGGCCCCGATCACCGGCGCGATGCAGATGAAGCCCAGGGGCTTCCTGGCGAGGGCCATGGCGCGGACCAGCCGCTCCACCTCCGGGTTCACCTTCATCCGCGCGCCGTCGATGGCGAAGGTGCACAGGTTCTTGGCCGCGCCGTAGCCGCCGGGGAGGACCAGGGCGTCGAGGTCGTCGGCCTTGACCCTGGCCATGTCCTCCACCGGGCCGCGGGCGATCCGGGCCGACTCGGCCATGACGCTGCGCCGGTCGCCCGGCACCGGCTCGCCCAACCGGTGGTCGACCACGTGCATCTGGTCGACGGCCGGCGCCATGACCTTCACCCTGGCGCCCTTGCGGTCGAGGAAGAGGAGGGTGAGGGTGGCCTCGTGGATCTCGGCGCCGTCGAGGAAGCCACACCCGGACAGCACCACGCCCACGCGCCTTGGGTTCTGGGCAGGCATCGCGATCCTCCGTGTCGGGGATGGTGGGTGAACATGATACCGGAAACTGGACGACGATATCAGCGGGAACACAATGGGGCCCCGCATGCTCGCCGCGCGACACGCCCAGGTGCTGGCCCTGGCGGCCCTCCTCCTCGCCCCCCCGCCCGCCGAGGGAAAGGCGCCGCGCCGCACGCCGCCGGCGCGCCAGGCGGCCCCCGCCAAGGCGCGGCCGCCCTCGCTGGAGCGGGCGCGGGCCCAGCTGGCGGCCGTGAAGCGAGACCCGGGCAAGCGCCGCTTCCGGCACCACTGGGAGCGTGCCATCCGGTCGCTGGAGCGGGCCGCCCGGGGACGCGACCGGGCGCCGGCGCTGCTGGAGGCGGCGCGCGCCCGCTACGCCCTGTACCGCTTCTCGGCCATCGAGGCGGACCGCGCCCAGGCGCTTCGCCTGGCCGGCCTGGCCCGGGCCGCCGGCTCCCGCGAGGCCGCCGGGCTGGCCGCCGCCATCCGCCGCGAGATGGGGGAGGACGAGCGCCCCGCGCCGCGGCGCCGCGCCGTGGCCCGCGCCGCGCCGCGCCCGCGGGCGGCGGCCCCGCCCCGCGGCGCCGAACGCCCGCGCCCGGGTCCCGACGACGAGGAGTCGACCGACCCGGAGCTGGACCGCGTGGTGGCGGAGGAGCTCCGGCCCGTCGAGGTGGCCTCCGAGCCGGTGGGCCCGACGCCGCCGGGAGGCGAGGCGGAGGGCGGGCCGGCGCGCGTCTCCGCGGTCAGGGCCTGGTCCAGCCCCGACTACACCCGGGTGGCCGTCACCCTGTCGCGCCCGGTCGGCTACCGGGAGACCGAGCTCCCGCCCGCCGGGGAGCAGCCGCGCCGCCTGGCGGTGGACCTCTCGCCGGCGCAGCTCGAGGGGAAGGCGGTGGCCAGACCGGTCGGCGACGCGCAGGTGGAGCGGGTCCGCGCCGCCCAGCACGACGCCGACACGGTGCGGGTGGTGCTGGATCTCGCCGGCGGCCAGGACTACGAGCTGTTCCGCCTGGAGGATCCGCCGCGGGTGGTGGTGGACGTCGGGGCCCGCGAGGCGGCGCCGCCGGCCCGCGCTTCCCCCGTCGCCAGCGCCCCCGAGGACGAGGGCGGGACCGGGCCCCTTCGGCCCATCCGGCGGGTGGTGGTGGACGCCGGCCACGGGGGGCACGACCCGGGAGCCATCGGGCCCCACGGCGTCCGCGAGAAGGACGTGACCCTGGCCATGGCCGGGCGGCTGAAGCGCAGGCTGGAGCGGGCCGGCTTCCAGGTGGTGCTGACGCGCCGCGACGACCGGTTCCTGGGCCTGGACGAGCGGACCGCGCTGGCCAACACCGCCCGGGGCGACCTGTTCGTGTCGCTCCACGCCAACGCCCATCCCCGCCGCGACCGGGGGGGCATCGAGACCTACTTCCTCAACGTCACCGACGACCGATACGCCGCGCGCCTGGCCGCCCGCGAGAACGGGCTCGTCGACGTCGCCGCCGAGGCCACCCCCCAGGTGACGCGCATCCTCTCCGACCTCGACGCTACCCGGAGCGCCGGCCCCTCCCGCCAGCTCGCCACCCTGGTACAGCGGGAGCTGGTGTCGCGGGTGCGGGCCAACGTGGGGGAGGTGCGCGACCTGGGGGTGAAGCACGCCCTGTTCTACGTGCTCCTGGGCGCCCGCATGCCGGCGGTGCTGGTGGAGGCGGCCTTCGTCTCCAACCGCCGGGAGGAGCGGCGGCTGGCCAGCGCCCCATACCAGGAGCAGGTGGCCGAGGGCGTGACCCGGGCCATCGCCCGCTTCGCCGGCCGCGACGGCTCGCGGGTGGCCGCCGGGCCCTTGCGCCCAGGTGAGGCGGCCCTATACCCCTGAGTCATGCTGGTCCAGGACCCGTCGTTCACGCGCCTGCCCAGGGCCGCCCCCTACGAGTACGAGGCGCGCCTCAAGGCGCTGCCCGGGGTGGGCAGCGACGTCAAGGCCGCCTTCGCCACCCTGCGCCGCTTCGTGGAGGAGACGCACCGCGAAGGCGCCAGCGGCCACACCGTGGTCCGCCTGCAGAGCGCCGCCATGGACCGGATCGTGACCGAGCTATGGGAGCGGGCCAGCGTCCAGGCCGCCGCCCGCCATGGGCGATCCCCGCTGGCCCTGGTGGCCCTGGGCGGCTACGGCCGCCGCGAGCTGGCCCCCCACAGCGACCTCGACCTGCTGGTGCTGCACCGCCGCGGCGAGCCCGACGCCTTCACCCGCCAGGCCGGCGAGAAGTTCCTCTACTCGCTGTGGGACCTCAAGCTGGAGGTGGGGCAGGGGGTACGGGACGTGGCCGAGTGCGGGCGCCTGGCGGAGCAGGACCTGCCCGCCCGCACCGCCCTCCTCGATCTGCGGCTGCTCTGCGGCGACGTCGGCCTCTACCGGGAGCTGGAGCGCGACCAGCTCACCGGGCTCTCCCAGGCCAAGGTGGACGCCTTCATCGCCGACAAGATCGCCGAGACCCGGGCGCGGCGGGAGCGCTTCGGCGACTCCATCTACCTGCTGGAGCCCAATCTCAAGGAGTCGGAGGGCGGTCTGCGCGACCTCCAGATGGCGCTGTGGACGGCGCGGGTCAAGTTCAAGGTGGCGGGGCTCTCCGAGCTCCTGGCGCGGGCGCTGCTCCCGGAGCCGGAGGTGCTGGAGCTCCGCCGCGCCCGCGACTTCCTGTGGCGGGTGCGCAACCACCTCCACTACCTCACCGGCCGCAAGACCGACCAGCTCACCTTCGACCTGCAGCCGCCGGTGGCGGCCTTCATGGGCTACGGCGAGGGAGACCGCTCGGTCGAGGAGTTCATGCGCCACTACTACCTGGCTGCCAAGACCATCCTGGTGGCCTGCGACGCCATCGTCGACCGCTGCCTGGAGGCGTCGCGCTCCGGCCCCTGGCGGCGCGCCGAGGCCCCGGCCGCCCAGACCGGGGCCGAGGAGCGGCGCGGCCGGTCCCCCGACGAGCGCCCCCTGCCCGGCGGGGAGTTCAAGATCTTCCGCGGGCGGCTCACGGTGGAGAACCGGGAGACGCTGTGGCGCTCGCCGGCGGCGCTGGTGCGCCTCTTCACGGTGGCCGAGCGGGAGCGGCTCGACCTCTACCCCTACGCCCGCGACATGGCGGCGCAGGCGGCCTCGGAGCTGCCCCCCGAGGCGGCCGAGGACCCCGAGCTCAACCAGGAGCTCATCGGGGCGCTGATGCGCCCCGGCACCCGCGGCCGCTTCCTCTCCCAGATGCACGAGCTGGGGGTGTTCTCCCGGGTCCTCCCCGAGTTCGCCCGTGTCACGGCCCGGCGCCAGTTCGACGTGTACCACGTGTACACGGTGGACGTGCACAGCCTGTTCGCGGTGCGGCGGCTCTTGGCGCTCCGCTGCGGCGACGTCGAGGTGGACCTGTTCGGCGACCTGATGCGGCGGCTGGAGCGGCCGCTGGGGCTCTACCTGGGCACGCTCTTCCACGACATCGGCAAGGGGCTGGGCGGCGATCACTCCGTCAAGGGGGGCGAGATCGCCGCCCGGGCCTGCGTGCGCATGGGGCTCGACCCCGCCGAAGCGGCCGACATCGAGTGGCTGGTGTTGAAGCACCTGCGCCTCTCCTCGGTGGCGCAGCGGCGCGACCTCACCGACCCGGACCTGGTCCACGCCTTCGCCGAGGAGTGCGGGACGGCGGACCGGCTCGACAAGCTGGCGCTGCTCACCTACGCCGACATCTCCACGGTGGGACCGCGGACCTGGACCGACTGGAAGGGGCGGCTCATCGCCGAGCTGTACCAGAAGACCCGCGCCGTGCTCTCCGCCGGCGCCGGCCGCCGGCCCGAGCCCGGCACCCACGAGGCCCAGGGGCGGGCCCGGGTGGCGGAGGCGCTCCGGGGGCGGGCCGCCGCCGAGGACGTGGAGCGCTTCGTCCAGGCCATGCCGGCGCGGTACTTCTTCACCGAGTCGCCGGCGCAGGCGCCGCGCCATCTCAAGCTCCTGCGCCTGGGGCGGCGCCACCCGGCCGCCGCCGCCATCCGCCACCACCCCTCCGAGGGTTTCTCGGAGATCACCCTCACCGCGCCGGACCGCCCCGGCCTGCTGGCGCTGGTGGCCGGCGTGCTGGCGGCCCACCGCATCGACATCCAGCACGCCGAGGTGTTCTCCACGCCCGACGAGCCCGGCCTGGACTTCTTGGCCGGCCGGGCCCTGGACCACTTCGAGGTGCGCGGCCCGGAGGGCGGGGCGCTCGACCCCACCCGCTGGCGGGGCGCCCGGGCCGACCTGACCCGGGTGCTGGCCGGCGAGCTGGCGCTCGACGACCTCATGGCGCGCCGGCTCAAGGCGTCGGCCATCCCCCTGAAGCCCTTGCCGCGCGTGCCCACCAAGGTGGTCATCGACAACGACAGCGCCCGCGCCCACAGCGTGGTGGACGTCTTCACCGCCGACCGGGTGGGCCTGCTGCACCGGCTCTCGCAGACCTTCTTCGACCTGGGACTCACCGTGGACCTGGCCCGAATCACCACCGAGGGCCACCGGGCCGCCGACGCGTTCTACGTGCGGGCCCGCGACGGGGGGCGCCTGGAGGGCGAGGCGGCGCGGCGGGTGGTCGAGGCGGTCGAGGCGGCGCTGGCGCGGCCGTGAGCCGGGCTTCGGACCTCGGGCTTCGGGCAACGCCCTGCGGGCCTGCCGTGGCTTGATGCCCGAGGCCTGAGGCCTGCCTCGCCACGTGGTACAAGGAGCGCATGTCGGCCCCCATCGTGGCCATCGACCCGGTGCACCCGCAGCCGCGCATCGTGGAGCGCGCCGCCGCGGCCATGGCGGCCGGGGGCCTTCTGGCCTTCCCCACCGACACCTACTACGCGGTGGGCTGCGACCTCTTCGACAAGCGCGCCATCGAGCGCGTCTACCAGCTGAAGCAGATGCCTCGCAGCCACGAGCTCTCCTTCCTGTGCGCCGACCTGGCCGAGGTGGCGCGCTACGCCCTCCTCGACAACGCCGCCTTCCGCGTGCTGCGCCGCAAGACCCCCGGCCCCTTCACCTTCATCCTGCCGGCGACCCGGCTGGTCCCGGACCTGGTGCTGCGGCGGCAGAAGACGGTGGGGGTGCGGCTCCCCGCGAGCCCCATCGCCCTGGAGCTGGTCCGCCGGCTAGAGCACCCGGTCATCTCCACCTCGGCGGCCACCCCCGCCGGCGAGGTGCTCATCGACGCCCGCGACGTCCGGGACCAGTTGGGGCACGGCCTGGAGCTGGTGCTCGACGGCGGCTACCAGGCCAACGAGCCCTCCACGGTCATCGACCTCACCGGCGAGGCGCCCCGGGTGGTGCGGCAGGGCAAGGGCGACGCCTCGGACCTGTAGATCGCCGCCATATGCGCGCCCCGACCAGGGTCCAGGTCACTGACGCCACAATCGTCCTGGACGATGAAGGGTACGGTGCCCCGGTACTCTTGCTGCACGGCTTCCCGGCGACGCGCCACCTCTGGTCGCGCGTGGCGCCCTCCCTGATCGAGGCCGGGTTCCGCGTCCTCGTCCCGGACCTCGTCGGTTACGGTGCGTCGGAAGCTCCCTCTCGCGTGCGCGTCGACATGGCCAGCCAGGCTGCCTGGATGGTGCAACTCCTGGATACCCTCGGAGTCGCGCGTGTCGTCGTGGTTGCGCATGATGTGGGCTCGGCCGCCGCACAGCTCATGCTTGCCAGCGCGCCGCACCGCGTGCGCGGCCTCGTCGTGCTCGATGGCGTGTTCGCGGGTGAGTGGGCGATGGAGGCCGTCACCAGCATCCAGGTGTGGAACCCGGCCGACGCCCACCGGCTCTTTCCGGTGCTGGCGCGGCGCCTGGCGAAAGGCGGAATGTTGCGGGAGGTGCTGTCGGCATACGAGGGTGAGCAGGGCGGGCTGCGCCTGATCCGCGCCGCCCGCGACCTCGATCCCCGGCAGACGGAGCGCATCACGGAGTCGCTCCGCGCAAGCGGAGTCCCCGCGCTCGTCCTCTGGGGCGAGCGCGATGCCTTCCTTCCGATCGACACCGTGGCGCGACCGCTCGCCGAGCTGCTTGGGGCTGCCCTGCTCCTGCTCCCAGGCGGCCATTTCACTCCCATCGATTGCCCGAGAGATGTGGCCACCGCGCTGCGCGATTTCCTCGCTGGCCTGCCGCCGGAACTCTGATTGGCCGGTGCGTGGGCTTGCCGTACGCCGCCCGGCTGCCGAGACGCCACAGCGCCGCGGCGAGCGCAGGCCCAGCCGGAGGAGGCTGGGCCGGAGCGAGCGGGGGGGCCGGGGGGGCTTCATCCCCCCGGCATGAAGTGGACGGCGGCCCCGTCGGCGATATCGTCGGCCCGTGGCGAGCCCGATCGAGCCGGCGCTGGACCTGTTCCTTTCCCACCTGAGGGTGGAGAAGGGCCTGGCCGCGAACTCGGTGGAGGCCTACGGCCGCGACCTGCGCCGCTACCTCGACGACCTCGCCCGGGCCGGGGTGGCGTCCTGGGAGGCGGTGGGCCGCGCCGAGGTGCGGGCCCACCTGGCCTCGCTGGCCCGCCGCGGGATCTCGCCGCGCAGCCAGGCGCGGGCCCTCTCGGTTCTCCGCGCCTTCCACCGGCTGCTGCTGCGAGAGCGGCTGGCGCAAGCCGATCCCACCGACGAGGTCGATTCCCCGAGGGCGGGCCGCCGCCTGCCCGGGGTGCTCTCCTCGGGGGAGGTCACGCGCCTGCTCTCGGCCCCCGATCCCCTTAGCCCCGCCGGGGTGCGGGACCGAGCCATGCTCGAGCTGCTTTACGCCTCGGGCCTGCGGGTCTCTGAGCTGGTCTCGCTCGACCTGAACCAGGTCGACCTCGAGTCGCGGGTGCTGCGGGTCCGGGGCAAGGGCTCCCGGGAACGGCTGGTGCCGGTGGGGGGCCCCGCGGCCCAAGCCCTTCGGGCCTGGCTCTCCGGGGCCCGCCGTCGGATGCTGCGCGGGCGCTCCAGCCGGGACCTCTTCGTCACCCGGCGCGGGCGGCGCATGACGCGCCAGGGGTTCTGGAAGCTCCTCGGCCGCCACGCCCGCGCCGCCGGGATCCGGCGCCGCTTCTCGCCTCACACGCTGCGCCACGCCTTCGCCACCCACCTCCTGGCCGGGGGCGCCGACCTACGCGCCGTCCAAGCCATGCTGGGGCACGCCGACATCTCCACCACCCAGATCTACACGCACGTGGACCGCTCCCAGGTGCGCCGCCTCTACCAGCGCCACCACCCGCGGGCGTGAAGAGGAGGCCCTCGTGGCGCGGCGCGTTGACCGCCCGCGCCGGCGCTGCTAAGGAAGCCTTTCCTGCTTCCTTAGCCCCCGTGGACGCCTCTTTCCTCCTCGATCGCGCCCTGCTGCTCATCCCGCTCATGCTCAGCCTGAGCGTGCACGAGTGGGCCCATGCCTGGAGCGCCTACCGGCTCGGCGACGACACCGCCGCGCGCATGGGGCGGCTCACCCTGAATCCGCTGGCTCACGCCGACCTCCTCGGGACCGTCCTGCTGCCCCTCATCGGGGTGCCCTTCGGCTGGGCCAAGCCGGTGCCGGTCGACCCGACGCGCTTCCGCCGCGACGTGACCATGGGCAAGGGCATGGCCCTCACCGCCAGCGCCGGCCCGGTCTCGAACGCCGTGCTGGCCGTGGCGGCCACCGTCGCCTTCGGCCTGCTCCTCCGCATCACCCCTGGATCGGTCGAGGGCGAGTCGGCCGTCCGGCGCCTCCTGCTGGTGACCATCACCCTGAACGTCAACCTGGCGCTGTTCAACCTGATCCCGCTTCCGCCCCTCGACGGCAGCCGCATCGTCGCCTGGCTCATGCCCTACCGCCTGCGGACCCGGTGGCACCTCGTGGAACAGTACTCGCCGTTCCTGCTGCTGGCGGTCTTCTTCTTCGGCGGCCGGCTCATCGCCGGCCCGACCGGGGCCTTCCTGGGGCTGCTGGAGCGCCTGCTCAACGTCGTCGCCTGACCCCCCATGCCCGACTCCCGCCCCGTCGTCGTCTCCGGCATGCGCCCCACCGGGCGCCTGCACCTCGGCCACCTCCACGGCGCCCTGGCCAACTGGGTGCGCCTCCAGGAATCGAACCGCTGCTTCTTCTTCAGCGCCGACTGGCACGCCCTCACCACCGGCTACCACCAGACCGAGATCATCAGGCCGGCCGAGCGCGAGATGTTCGTGGACTTCATCGGCGCCGGCATCGACCCCGAGAAGGCCACCCTCTTCGTGCAGAGCCAGGTGAAGGAGCACGCCGAGCTCTTCCTGCTGCTGGGCATGATCACGCCGCTGGGCTGGCTGGAGCGCTCCCCCTCCTACAAGGAAATGCGGGAGCAGATCACCGACCGCGACCTGGCCCTCTACGGCTTCCTGGGCTACCCGGTTCTCATGACCGCCGACATCGTCATGTACAAGGCGACCCGGGTGCCGGTGGGGGTGGACCAGGTGCCGCACCTCGAGCTGTGCCGCGAGATCGTGCGCAAGTTCAACGGCCACTACGGGGAGGTATTCCCGGAGCCCCAGCCGCTGCTCACCGAGGTGCCCAAGATCCTGGGCACCGACGGCCGCAAGATGTCCAAGAGCTACGGCAACTCCATCGACCTGGGCGAGAGCGTCGAGGCCACCACCAGGAAGATCATGGGGGCGGTCACCGACCCGGCCCGCAAGCGGCGCCAGGACCCCGGCAACCCCGAAGTGTGCGGCATCTTCTACCTGCACAAGGTGACGAGCGAGCCGGCCACCGTGCAGTGGGTGGACGTGAACTGCCGCAGCGCCGGCATCGGCTGCGTCGACTGCAAGAAGAAGCTCCTGGAGCGGCTCGGGCCGGAGCAGGAGCGCATGCGGGAGCGCCGCGAGAAGCTTCTGTCGCGCCCCGGCGACGTGGACGAGCTGGTCCAGCTCGGCACTCGCCGTGCCCGCCAGGTGGCGGAGCGCACCATGGACGAGGTGCGCACCGCCATGAAGCTCTGATCGCCCGGGAGGACCGGCGAGCGTCGATGCCCAAGGCCCCGCCACCCACCGAGGGCGACCCCGGCGCCATGTCGCGCGCCGCGGCCGAGGCCTTTCGCCTCAGGCTGCCCCCCTTCCGCCCCGGCGAGCCGCCCTTCGAGGGGCCGCTCGACCTGCTGCTCCACCTGGTGCGGGAGCACCGGGTGGAGCTCTTCGACATCCCCATCGCCCGCATCACCGACAGCTACCTCTCGGCCCTGCAGGCGCTGCGGGAGCTGGACATCGACCTCGCCGGCGAGTTCCTCCACATGGCGGCGCAGCTCGTGCTCATGAAGTCGCGCCTGCTCCTGCCGCGCACCGAGGTGGCCGAGGACGCCGCGCCGGAGGAGGCTGGAGGCGACCCCCGCGCCGAGCTGGTGCGCCGGCTGCTGGAGTACCAGAAGTACAAGGCGGCGGGCGAGGAGCTCTCGCGCCACGACATCCTGGGTCGCGACGTCTTCAGCCGCCGCCACCGGGCCGCCCCCCTCCCCCAGCCCGACGGGCCCGACGGCCTGGCCGAGGTCTCGGTGTTCAAGCTCGTCGAGGCGCTGGACCGGGCGCTCGAGGCGGCGCGCCCCGGGGTGGGGCACGAGGTGATCGCCGACCGCCTCTCGGTCGCCGACGCCCTCTCCCGGGTGGCCGAGGTGCTGCGCCTGCGGCGGCAGGTCTCCTTTGCCGAGCTGCTCGCCGGGGGAGGCCAGCACGGGCGGGCCGGGATCATCGCCACCTTCCTGGCGGTGCTGGAGATGGCCAAGCTGCGGCTGCTGCGCCTGTTCCAGGCCCGAGCCGAGGACGGCTCGGCCGGCGAGGAGATCGCCGTGGAGGCGACCGAGACGCTGGGGGAGGGGAGCCCTGGCACCGAGGTGGACGACCGATGACCGATCCCGTGAACCCGCCCGGCCCCGAGGAGCTGCGCCGGCTGCAGGAGGCCGAGGAGCGCAAGTCCGACCCGGCCCTCGACGAGGTGGAGGCCGCCCCCATCGAGGTGGCCGAGCCCGCCCGGGAGGAGCCATTCGACCGGCTGCAGGCCCGGGCGCGGCGGCTCTCGCCGGAGCGGGCCCGGGCCGCGGTGGAGGCGCTGCTGTTCCTCGCCGACAAGCCCCTCTCCCTGGAGGAGGCGCGGCAGGCCACCGGCCTGGAGGCGGTGCGCGTCCGCCGGGCCCTGGAGGAGCTCCAGGGGCACTACCGGGAGGGGGTGTGCGGGGTGGTGCTGCAGGAGGTGGCCGGCGGCTGGCAGCTCCGGACCTCGCCCGACGTGGCCCAGCACGCCCGCCGTTTCCTCAAGGTGAAGCCGCAGCGGCTCACTCGTGCCGCCCTGGAGACCCTGGCCATCGTGGCCTACCGCCAGCCGGTGACGCGCCCCGAGGTCGAGGAGATCCGCGGCGTGGACTCGGGGGCGGTGCTGAAGGCCCTGCTGGAGCGCCGGCTGGTCAAGATCCTGGGCAAGAAGGAGGAGCCGGGCCGGCCCATCCTCTACGGCACCAGCAGGGAGTTCCTGGAGTTCTTTGCCCTGAAGGACCTGGCCTCCCTGCCCACCCTGCGCGAGTTCCACGAGCTGTCCGAGGAGCACCGCGACATCGTGGAGCAGGCGCCGGAGCCGGAGGAGCCGGGGGTGGAGGGGCTGGTGGCCGAGCTCTCCGACTCCGCCCTGCGCGAGTCCCTGGAGCGATCGCGGACCGAAGGGGACGCCGCCCTCGGCGCCCTGGAGGAAGCTCTGGGGCGCGCCGAGGCCGCGGGACGGTCGGCCGAGGCTGCGCTGCGGGCGGCGCGCCCCGATCCCGAGCCGCCCGCGGAGGCCACCCCACCGGCTCCATCCGCCGAGGGCGCCCCGCCGGCCCCTCCGGCCTCGCCGACCCACGGCGCCGCCGCGGCCCCGGCCGGCGAGGAGAAGCCCTCGGGCGGCTGAGCATGGACGGGGAGCGGCTGCAGAAGTTCCTGGCCGCCGCCGGGGTGGCGTCGCGGCGGAAGGCCGAGGCGCTCATCGCCGAGGGCCGGGTGCAGGTGAACGGCCGGGTGGTGCGGGAGCTCGGCACCAGGGTCGATCCGGAGCGCGACCTGGTGGCGGTGGACGGCGCGCCGGTGGCCCGACGCGAGCAGCAGGCCTGGTACCTCCTCTACAAGCCCGGCGGCTGCCTCACCACCCTCTCCGATCCGCAGGGGCGCCCCACCGTCCGGGACTACCTCTCCGGCGTGCGCCAGCGGGTCTTCCCGGTGGGCCGCCTCGACTGGGACGCCGAGGGCGCGGTGCTCCTCACCACCGACGGGGAACTGGCGAACCGGCTCACGCACCCCAGCTACGGCCACCGCCGCACCTATCTGGTCAAGGTGAGGGGGGATCCGGAGGCGCGCGTCCTGGAGCGGCTCCTTTCGGGCGTGCGGCTGGAGGACGGTCCGGCCCGGGCCCTGGAGTGCCGGCTGCACGAGCGCGCCGAGAAGAACGTCTGGCTGCGCCTCTCGGTGGGGGAGGGGCGGACGCACCTGGTGAAGCGCCTCTGCGAGGCGGTGGGGCTCACCGTGCTGCGCCTCTACCGGCCCGAGTTCGGCGGCGTGACCGTCCAGGGCCTGAAGCCCGGCGAGTACCGGCCGCTCACCCGGGAGGAGGTGCGGACCCTCCGCCGGTCGGCCGGGATGGAGGGGCCGGCGCCGGCGCCGCCCCGGACGCTGCCCAAGGCCGCCCGGCGACACGGACACGGGCCGCCGCCACCCGGCCGGGAGCCGCGACCCCGGCGGGAGCCGGGCCCGGGCCGTCGTTCGCCGCGTGGGCGGTGAGGGCGCGGTCGAGCGTTCCTTCGTTGACGGTCATGGGTGCGTTCTCCTTGCTTGCTGAGAGTCAGCCGCGGCCCGGAAGGATCCTCGGGCCGGGCCCTCCGCGCCCGCCCGGGACGCGCTTGCGTGCCGGCGGCCGGCGGGGGAGCATCCCGGCGATGCGGCCGCCGAGCACGACCCGGGCCCTGGCCGGCGCGCTCCTCCTGGCCGCCTGTGGCGGGGAGCGTTCGCGCGCCGACCTGCGCTCACCGGTCCCGGAGCGGCGCGCCGCCGCGGTGGCGGCCCTGGCGGGGTCCAGGGACCAGGCCGACCTCCCGTACCTCCTGGTGGCGCAGCAGGACCCGAGCCCGCTGGTGCGGAAGGCGGCCGCCGCCGCCTTCACGGCCCGGGGCGGCCTGCGCGCGGTGGAGGCGCTGGGCGCGCTCCTCGAGGACCCGGACTCGGAGGTGGTGGTGGCCGCCGCCCGCGGTTTGGGCGCGGTGCCGCAGGGCGCCGGCGCCAAGGGCGAGGAAATGCAGGCGCTGGCGCGCCAGCGACTGGTGGCGGCCTACGGGCGCGCCGGGCCCTCGGGCCGAGCCGAGATCGCCTCCTCCCTGGCGGCCATCGGCACCTCGCTGCGGGAGGCGGTGGAGGCGGAAGCCAGGCAGCTGTGGGAACGCAACCTGCGCGCGCTCCAGCGCGGGTCGCCGGCCCAGAGGTGCGGGGCGGCCGAGGAGCTGGGCCGCAGCGGGCGGGCCGAGGCGGTGCGCCGGCTCCTGCCGCTCGCCACCACGGCCTCGGCCCCGGCGCTGGCCGCCGCTGCGGCCCGCGGCCTGGGGCAAAGCGGCGACGCCCAGGCGCGGGATGCGCTGGTGGACCTCCTGGACGCGCCCCAGGCCTCGGTGGCCGAAGCAGCGGCCGAGGCGCTGGCCAAGCTCTCCGACCCGGGCGCGGCCGGCCCGCTGGCCCGGGTCGGCGCCGGGGGGCCATCCCGGCTGGCCGCGGCGGCGGTGGAGGCGCTGGCGGCCCTGCCCCAGGCGCCCGACGTGAGCGTGGCCCTGTGCGAGATCGCGGTGCGCTCGGTCGACCCGGCGGTGGCCGAGCGGGCCGCCGGACAGGCCAGGGCCCGCCACGCCGCCTGTCCCGATCGGCCGCTGCTGGCGCGGCTGGCGCGGCGCGGGGCGGATTCGGCCGCCGCCCTGGCCGCCATGGGGGCGCTGGGCCTGCCCCCGGCCCAGCTGGCTCCGCTGGGAGAGCGGGCCGTGGTGCTGTTGCAGTCCGGCGACGCGACCCAGCGGACCCTGGCGGCGCGGGCCCTCGGCCTCTCGGGCTACGCCCCTGCCGTCCCGGCCTTGCAGCGGCGGGCCCAGGCGCTGCAGCAGCGCGCAGCCGAGGCCCGCGCGAAGTGGGTGGCCGGCGCCTGGCCACCGGCTCCCGCCCCCGGCTTCGACGGCGGACCGCCCCGGGCCGAGGCGGTCCTGGCGCGGGCCGCCGGCACGCCGCCGGTGGGGGCCAGCCGGCCCGGCCCCCTTCCACCGGAATGGGGAGACGACCTCGAGCCGGGCGAGGCCGAGGAGCTGGCCGCGGTGCTGGTGGCCCTGGCCAGGCTCCGCGCCGACGGCGCCGGCGCCCTGGCGACGGTCTTCTCGGCCGATCCCGATGAGGTGCTGCGGGCCGGCGCCACCGAGGCGCTGGCCCTGCTGGGGGGGGAGGCCGGGCGCCGCCGCGCCCTGCAGGCGCTGGAGGACCCCTCGCCGCGCGTCCGGCTGGCGGGCGCGGCCGCGTTGCCCCGCGCCGGGGCCGAGGGGGTGGCGCCCATGGCGGCCGCGCTCGAGCGCGCCGCCCCCTCGGACGCGAGATGGCGGGAGGCGCTGGCGGGCGCCCTCGCCGCGACCGGCTCGCCGCAGGCGGTGGCGCCGCTGGCCGCGCTCCTCACGGGCCCCGAGGCGGGAGTGGCCGCCGCCGCCCTAGGCCGGCTCTCGGTGCGGGACGGCGCCAGGCCGCTCCTCCAGCTCCTGGAGCGCCCCAGCGCCCTGGGGCGCGCCGAGGCGGTGGAGGCCCTGGCCCAGCTCCTGGGCGCCGAGGCCGGGGAGGCCCTGGCCGGGGAGATCCTGAACGATCGGCCCGAGGTGCGGGTCGCGGCGGCCCGGGCGCTGGGGCGGGTCCGCTTCGAGGGCGCCTCCCCCCGGCTGGAGGCGCTGCGCAGCGACTACTACGGGGAGGTGCGGCGGGCCGCCGTGGAGGCGCTGGCGCGCCTCCCGTCCGGCCCGGCGGGGCGGCGCTGAAAGCTGCTATAAGCGATCCATGGCGGACCTGCGCGCCCTGAAGGACAAGGCCGCCGAGCTCTCCGCGAAGGGCAGGATCGAGAAGGCCGCCGAGGCCTGGCGGGCTGTCCTGAAGGCAGACCGTGGCGACGCCGCCTCGCGCCACAAGCTCGGCGACGTCCTGCGCAAGCTGGGGGACGACGAGAGCGCCATCGCCGAGTACCGCCAGGTGGCGGACGGCTACGCCCGCCAGGGGCTGCTCATCAGGGCCATCGCCGTCTGCAAGGTGATCCTGGAGATCGACCCCGGCCACCGCGACACCCAGCAGGCGCTGGCCGACCTGTACGCGCGCCGGCAGGGGACACCCGGCGGCGCCTCCTCCATCCGCGGCGCCCCGCCCGGCGTCCCGGCCTCGGGGAGGGCCGACCGGATCGAGGCGGCGGCCGAGCCGGCGCCCGCTGCGGTGCTGGGGGCCGAGGTGGCCGAGGACCTCGCGCCGGAGAGCGCGGACCGCGTCGAGATCGAGCTGGCGGCGCCGGGCGAGGTCATCCTGCCGCCCTCCGCCGGCGCGGCTGGCGACCTCCCGCCGGAGCTGGACCTGGGCCTCGCCGGGGGGCCCGACGAGGAATCGACGGCCTACGAGATCATCCTCGCGGCCGCCGGGCAGGCCCGTGCCGCCGGCGTGGAGGAGGACGCGGTCGTCGAGACCGACGAACCCCTCCCCGGCGGGCCCGCGCCGCCCGCCGGGGCTCCGGCCCTCCCGCGCATCCCGCTCTTCTCGGACCTCGGCCCGGCCGCCTTCCGGGCCCTCACCGAGCGGCTGGCGCTCCGGCGCACCGCCGACGGCGAGGCGGTGGTGGAGCAGGGCGAGCCGGGGGAGGCCTTCTACGTGGTGGCCTCGGGCCGCTTCCGCGTGGAGAGGCGGGAGGAGCCCGGGGAGCGGGTAGTGCTGGCCCGCCTGCAGGAGGGGGCCTTCTTCGGCGAGATGGCGCTCCTCTCCGGGGAACCGCGCGCCGCCTCGGTGATCTCCGAGGGGGAGGGGGAGCTGCTGGAACTGCGCGCCGAGGTGCTGGCGGCCCTATGCCGGGAGCACCCCCATCTCGCTGACTCGCTGCAGCGGTTCTACCGGCTGCGCCTGCTCGCCAACGCCATGCTCCGCAGCCCGCTGTTCCGCCCCTTCGGCCGCACCGAGCGCGCCGCCATCATGGAGCGCTTCCGCTCCCGACCGGTGGTCCCGCGGGAGGTCCTCATCCGCGAGGGGAAGCCCTCGGACGGCCTGTACGTGGTCCTCTCCGGGAACTTCGACGTGTGGAAGCGCAAGGGGCCCGAGGAGGTGCGCGCCGGGGCCCTGCGCGAGGGCGACGTCTTCGGGGAGATGAGCTGCCTGCGCAAGACGCCGGCCTCGGCCTCGGTGGTGGCCCGCCGCGGCGGGACGGTGCTGCGCCTGCCGCGCGAGACGTTCGACGAGCTGGTGACCACCTACCCGCAGATCCTGGAGCTGGTCTCGGAGCTCACCGACGAGCGCCAGCAGACCCTGCAGGCCATCCTCGAGGGCGCCGCCGAGTGGACCGACGAGGGGATGGTGCTGGTGTGACCCCGCCGCCGGCCGCCGGGCTCGGGCCCCGGCGAGCGGCCCGCATCCAGCGCCCCGCCATCCTGGTGCTGTTCTTCCTCTCCGGCGCGGCCGGCCTGGTCTACCAGGTCGTCTGGTCGCGCCTGCTCAACGATGTCTTCGGGGTCTCCGCCTACGCGGTCACCGCCGTCCTGGCCGCCTTCCTGGGAGGGCTGGCGCTCGGGAGCTGGGCGCTGGGCCGGCTGGCCGACCGAGTCCGGAGCCCGCTGCGCCTGTACGGGTGGCTCGAGATCGGGATCGCCTGCACCGCCCTGGCCGGCACGCTGGCGGTCCGGTCCTTCCGGCCGCTCGACGCCTGGTTCGCGAACCGGCTCGCGCCCGACTCGGCCTGGCTACTCCTGGTCCGCATGCTCCTCGCCTCGGCGGTGATCCTGCCGCCGACCCTGCTCATGGGTGGCACGCTCCCGGCGGTGACGCGGGCCGCGGTCGACCGCATCGACCGGCTGGGCCGGGAGCTCTCGCTGCTCTACGGTCTGAACACCGCCGGAGCCGTGAGCGGCAGCCTCCTGGCCGGCTTCGTCCTCATCCGGGCGCTGGGGGTGCACCCCACGCTGTGGCTGGGCGCGGCCGCGAACCTGCTGGCCGGAGCCGCGGCCCTCGGGATCGCGGGGGTGGCCGGGCCCGGGGAGGGACGGCGACCGGCCGCCGACCCGCCAGCCGCCCAGCCCGAGCCGGGGCCGACGCCCCGGCACTGGGAGAACCCGTGGCTCCTGGCGGCCATGGCGCTCTCGGGCGTGGCCTCCCTCTCGCTGGAGGTCCTCTGGACCCGGGTGCTGGTGCTGGTAGTCGGCACCTCCAGCTACGCCTTCGTCACCATGCTCTCCACGTTCCTGGTGGGGATCGCGCTGGGGAGCTTCCTGGCCCGCGCCGCCATGCCGCGCCTCGGCGATCCGCGGCGGGCCTTCGGATGGACGCAGCTCGGCATCGCCGCCTCCACGCTGGCGACGGTGCCGCTCTCCGCCGCGCTGGTGGCCTCGGCCCAGGAATGGGTCGAGGGGACGGAGCTCCGCTGGGGCGCCTTCCTGGCCAGCCGGTTCGGGGTGAGCTTCCTCACCATGATCGTCCCCACCACCCTCGTCGGCATGACCCTCCCGCTGGCGGGGCGGATCTGGGCCCGGCGCATGGGCGCGCTCGGGGGCCAGCTGGGGCAGCTCTACGGGGCCAACACCCTGGGCAACATCCTGGGCGCGCTGCTCGGAGGCTTCGCCATCCTGCCGGCGGTGGGCATGCAGCGAGGGATCCTCCTCGTCGCCATGCTGAACCTGGCGTGCGCCGGGTGGGGCCTCCTTCCCGAGGCCGGCCGGCGCCGCGCCCTCCTGCGCCGGGCCGCGCCGGTGTGGGGTGGCCTCTCGCTGTGCGCCCTGCTGGCGGTGCTCTGGCAGCCGCGGCCCTTCGGCACGCCCGAGGAGGGCGAGTCCGACCCGATGCTCTTCTACCGCGAGGGGCTGGTCTCCACCGTGAAGGTCATCCGGCGCGCCGACGACGGGCGGCAGGCCCTCATGTTCGTGGACGGGGTGCGCATCGGCCAGAGCAGCACCGGCGTCGACCGCAAGCAGCAGGTGCTGGCCCATTTCCCGTTCCTGCTCGGGCCGGGGGGCCCGCCGCGAAAGGTGCTGACCATCGGCCTCGGCACCGGGATCCTCACCGGCGAGGTGGCCAGGCACCCCGGCGTGGAGCGGGTGGACGTGGTGGAGCTCGAGCCCGCGGTCATCGAGGCCGCCCGCGCCTTCGAGGACTGGAACGACCGGGCGCTGGCCAATCCGCGGGTCCGGGTGATCAACGACGACGGCGTCGGCTTCCTGCGGCGCAGCCCGGAGCGGTACGACGCGGTGATCTCCGACGGCAAGTCGCGCTCGGGCCACGCCGGGAACGCCCTCTTCTACTCCCTCGACTACTACCGGAGCGCGCGGGAGCACCTCACTCCCGGCGGTCTGATGATCCAGTGGGTACCGCTCGACTTGCCGGGCGAGGACCTCCGGATCATCGTCCGCACCTTCCTGCGCGCCTTCCGCTTCGCCTTCGTCTGGCTCGGCCCCGACTCCTGTTTCCTGGCCGGCACGGAGGAGCCCCTGGTCCTGGACCGCCAACGGATCGACCGCGAGCTGGCCGGGCCCGCCACCCTCGGCCTGCAGCGCCACGGCTGGCGGACCGCCGAAGACGTGGCCGCCCTGCTCATCGCCGATGGCGAGTCGCTCCGGCCCATGCTCGACCAGGGCGACGCCGTCAACTCGCTGGAGCACCCGGTGCTCGAGTTCTACGCCCTGGGCGCGGTGCGGGAGGCCGAGGCCGAGCGGGTGGCCGGCAACCTCGAGGCCATCCTCGCCACCCGCCGCGGCCCGCTGCGCACGGTGGCGCTGACCGGCTTCGACGGCGCGCTGGCCGCCGGCGACGCCGCTCGCGCCGTCGGGCTGCTGGCCAGCCTCCGCCGGCGGGAGGGCGACCCCGCGGCCGCGGTGCGGATCCTGGGGGAGGAGCTGGCCCGGACCCGGGGCGGCGGCAGCCTGCGCCAGTGGGTCGGGCTGGCCATCTTCGACGTGGCGCGCCACCTGGACCTGGCGGGGCGCCTCGCCGACGCCGCCGCCGTCTACCGCCTGGCGCTGCAGGCCTGGCCCGACCTGGTCGAGGCCCGGGTCAACCTCGGCCGGATGCTGGCGGGCCAGGGACGCGCCCGGGAGGCCCAGGCGGAGCTCGACCTGGCCCTCCGCGCCAATCCCGAGTCCGGCTCGGCCCATCGGAACCTGGCCAAGCTGCTCCTGGCGGGAGGGGATCCGGCCGGCGCCATCCCGCACCTCCGGGCCGCCCTGCGCCTGGCCCCGGCCGAGGCCGACGCCCACGACGACCTGGGGCTGGCCCTGTCGGCCACCGGCGAGATCGGACCGGCGCTGAGCGAGTTCCTGGAGGCGGTCCGCCTCAAGCCGGCCTGGCCCCTCCCCATGGGGCGGGCGGCCCTGCTGCTGGCGCTGAACCCCGACCCCGGGGCCCGGGACGTCGAGAAGGCCATCCGGCTCTCCCGCCGCGCGGTCGAACTCTCGCGCTCGCCGGACGCGAGCCTGCTGGACGTGCTGGCGGCCTCCTACGCGGCGGCCGGCGACTTCGACGACGCCGTGGCGGTGGAGGAGGCGGCGGCGCGCCTCGCGGAGTCGTCGGGCGATGGGGAGGAGGAGGCCTCGGCGAGGGCGGCGCTGGCCCTGTTCCGGGAGCACCGGGGCCTGCCGACG
>DASRTO010000674.1:0-6184 GCA_035655915.1 Anaeromyxobacteraceae bacterium | reverse complement strand
TTCGACGCGGCGGTGGGGAACCTCTTCGGCAGCAACGGCTTCAACATGGCCATCTTCGCGTTCCTGGACGCGGTCCATCAGGGCGGGCCGCTCTTCGCGGCCGTGAGCCGGGCCCACGCGGTGACCGGACTGTTCGGCGTGGTGCTGACCAGCCTGGGGCTCGCCGCCCTGGTGTACCGGGCGGAGCGGCGCTTCGCCATGATCGAGCCCGACAGCCTGGCCATCGTCGCCGGCTACATCGCCGGAATGTGGCTCCTGTTCCTGCAGCGAGGCGGGTGATGCTCAGTCCAGGTCCGCCCGGCCCCGCCCGCCACGCCCCTCAGCAGGGCATGGGCAAGGCCGGTCCGGGCGTGCGTGCTCAGGACGACCACCGGGGCGTGGAGCTACCGGGCCCGGGGATGCGCCTCGTCGTAGGCCGCCGCCAGTCGCCTCCAGTCGAGGTGGGTGTAGCGCTGGGTGGTGGAGAGCGAGGCGTGGCCCAGCAGCTCCTGGATGCCGCGCAGGTCGGCCCCGCTCTGGAGCAGGTGGGTGGCGAAGCTGTGGCGGAGCACGTGGGGGTGGACGTGGCGCGGCAGGCCGGCCTCGAGGACCCAGCGCGAGAGGCGCCGGGCCACCGAGCGGGCGCTGAGCCTCCCGCCGCGGTAGTTGAGGAAGAGCGCATCCCCGGCCTTCCGGCCGTCCGGCCCGAGGAGGAGCGCCGGCCGCCCCTCGGCGAGCCAGCGGGCCAGCGCCTGGCGGGCGGGCTTCCCCACCGGCACCAGGCGCTCCTTGCGGCGCTTGCCGAGCACGCGCACGGTGCCCTCCTCGAGGTCCAGGTCCGCGGCGGCGAGGCCGGTGAGCTCGGCGACGCGCAGGCCGCTGGCGTAGAGGAGCTCCAGGAAGGCCCGGTCCCGCAGCGCCAGCGGAGCCGCCGCCGCCGGCGCCTCCACCAGCGCCGCCACCTCCTCCTCGGGGAGCGCCTGCGGGAGCGGGCGCCGCCGGCGCGGCGCCGAGACGCCCCGCGCCGGGTTCGCCTGGGCCAGCCGCTCCTTCACCAGGAAGCGGTAGAGGGCGCGCACCGCGGCCAGCGCCCGCGCCACCGTGCCCGGGCCGCCGGTCGCCGCCCGGCCGGCCAGGAAGGCGCGCACCGCCGCCGGGGAGGAAGGCAGGAGCGGCAGGCCGTTCCCGGCGAGCCAGCCGGCGTAGCGGGCCAGGTCGCCGAGGTATGCCCGGACGGTGTGGGGCGAGGCGCGCCGCTCCGCCTTCAGGTGATCGGCGAAGCGCCGGATCTCCTCCGGCAGGGCGGCGAGGTCCGGGGCCATGCGCATGAGGTAGCACCGCCCCCGGCCCCCGGGTAGTTTCCGGCCGCACCCCATCGCCCCGCCCTCCGGCACGGCGGCGGGGAGAGGCCGGCGGCCCGCGCCGCCCTACCGCAGGTCGGCCACGTAGACCCCGGCCCGCTTCGGGTCGGCCACGGCGTAGGCGAGGCGCAGGCCGTCCGGCGCCAGGAAGGCGGCGCTGCCCGGCAGCGCCGCCTGATCCACCGACAGGAGCTTCCCCTGCTCCCAGATGGCGAGGTCCAGGGCCATGAGGTCCTTGCGGGCCCAGGTGACGAGGAGCCTCCCCGGCCGGCGCCGGTCGAACTCGAAGCTCTTCACCCCCTCGGCGAGGCGCTCGGGGGGCTTGCCCGCCCCGAGGCCCGAGGCGAGAACCCGGAACAGGTCGCAGGCCTCGGCGTTGCGCACGCAGCCGGCCCGGAAGTAGAGCGGGTCGCCCTCGGGCGAGAAGTCGAAGCCGAAGACGCCCCGCGCCACCGTCTGCGCCGCTGCGCCGGGCTCGGCCCGCGCCAGCTTCAGGTCCACCGAATAGCCGCCGGCGGTGACGTGCTCCAGGAAGGCCACCCGCGTGCCGTCGGGCGTCAGGTCGTAGGCGGTGACGTTGCGGCCCAGGACCGCGGCCTTCTCACCCACCCCGGCCACCGCCAGGGTCCCCGAGCGCATGCGGGGATCGAAGTCCTGCAGCCAGGCCAGCCTGGGCGCGGCCGCCGCCCAGCGGAACTCCCCCACCCCGGTGGCGAGCCGCGCCCCGCTGCCCGGCGCCGCGGCCGGCCCGAGCCACAGGTCGCCGGCGCGGCCCGGTTGCAGATCCGCCACCCAGGCCAGCGCCGAGCCGTCGCGCGAGAAGGCGAACGACTGGACCCGCCGCCCCACCGTGGGAGCCGCGGCCAGCGAGGGGCCGGGGGCGCCCAGGCGCAGGACGGGCCCGTCCTTCTCGCTCACCGTGAAGGCCACCAGGTCGCCACCGGGCGAGAAGGCGTAGTCCCCCACCGGCCCCGGCACCTCGGCCACCACCTGCCCGTCCCGGAGCACGAGCAGCGCGCCCCCGGCCGCCGCCTGCCGCCGCGCCAGCGCCCAGCGGCTCCCGGCGGGCCCCAGGTCGAAGGTGGCCACCGAGCCGGCCCGTGCCACCGGCGCCGGATCGCCGCCGGGGGCGGCGCGGTAGAGCTGCCCGCCGGCCACGAACCAGAGGTCCCCCGCGGAGGCGAAGCCGTAGAAGCCGACCGCCCCGGCCAGCCGGCGCGCCTCGCCCCCGGCACGCCACAGCACGAGCCCGCCCGCGCTCGCCCCGTAGTCGTAGTCGGCGAGCGCGGCCAGGGCGCGACCGTCCGGGCTCCAGGCCAGCCCGCCCGGGAGGGTGCTGACG
Organism: Anaeromyxobacteraceae bacterium; assembly: GCA_035655915.1. Classification (GTDB taxonomy): domain Bacteria; phylum Myxococcota; class Myxococcia; order Myxococcales; family Anaeromyxobacteraceae; genus DASTPH01. The sequence continues at coordinate 3,502 of DASRTO010000674.1, read as the reverse complement.
CCCTCGGCCAGGCGGCGCGCCTCGCCCCTGGATGCCGGCGCCACCCGAAGGTCGCAGCTCACCACGTCGGCGGGGAGCCCCCGCGCCGGCGGCGCCGCGCAGCGGTCCAGCCAGGCCAGCCAGGCGCCGTCGGGCGAGGGCGCCAGGGCGCGGACCGGCCCCTCGGCCAGGCGCCGCCCCCGCCCCGCCGGGACCTCGGCCCGCTTTCCGCAGCCCGCGGCCGCGGCCACCAGGGCCGCCACCGCCGCGGCGCGCCGCCACCCTCGCCCGCCTCGTCCCCTCAGAGCCATTCCGCGATCTCCCGTCGCGCGCGTTCCAGGTAGGCAGCCTTGCGCGCCTCCTTGCCCCGCGCCCGGCGGGCGACCTGGCCGTCGAGGGGTGGAAAAAGGGCGAATACCACGTTGGACGGTTGGTAGTGGTGGCCTTCCGGGTGCGCCACCCCGGTGACGTGCCGGTGCAGCGCGCCCATGGCCGTGCCCGGCGGCGGCGGACGGAAGGCGCGCCCGGCGAGCCGGTCCAGCAGCGCCCGGGCCGCCAGGTGGCCGCAGGCGGCCGACTCCACGTAGCCCTCCACGCCGGTGATCTGCCCGGCCAGGAACAGGTGCGGCCGCTCGCGGAGCGACAGGTCGGGCGAAAGCACCCGGGGCGCGTCCACGAAGGTGTTGCGGTGCACCTGGCCCAGGCGCAGGAACTCGGCCCGGGAGAGGCCCGGGACCAGCTCCCGGAAGACGCGCCGCTGCTCCGGCCAGGTGAGCCGGGTCTGGAAGCCCACCAGGTTCCAGGCGGTGCCGGCCACGTCCTCGCGCCGGAGCTGCACCACCGCGTGGGGCCGGCGCCCGGTGCGGGGGTCCCGGAGCCCTACCGGCTTCATGGGGCCGTGTGCCAGCACCTCTGGCCCGCGGGCGGCCATGACCTCGATGGGGAGGCAGCCCTCGAACCAGCGCGGCTCCTCGAAGTCGTGGGCCGGCACCTTCTCCGCCGAGAGCAGCGCCGCCACGAAGGTCCGGTACTCGGCCTCGTCCATGGGGAGGTTCAGGTAGTCGTCCCCGCCCCCCTTGCCCCAGCGCGAGGCGGCGAAGGCCACCGACCGGTCGACGGAGTCGGCGGCCACCACCGGCGCGATGGCGTCGTAGAAGGCGAGGCGCCCGCCGCAGGCGCGGGCCACCTCCGCGGCCAGCGCCTCGGAGGTGAGCGGGCCGGTGGCCACCACCGCCAGGCCGGGAGGGTCGGGGAGGCGGGTGGCCTCCTCCCGACGCAGGGCGACCAGCGGCTCGGCCTCGAGGCGCGCCGTGACCAGTCGGCTGAATCGCTCCCGGTCCACCGCCAGCGCGTCCCCGGCCGGCACCCGGGTCTCGTCGGCGCAGCCGAGGACCAGGCTCCCGGCCCGCCGCAGCTCCTCGTGCAGGAGCCCCACCGCGTTGTGGGGGTCGTCGGAGCGGAAGGAGTTCGAGCACACCAGCTCGGCCAGGTCGTCGCTCCGCTGGGCCGGCCCGCGCCGCACCGGCTTCATCTCCAGCAGGTCCACCGCCACGCCGGCGCGCGCCAGCCGGAAGGCCGCCTCGCACCCGGCCAGGCCGCCGCCGATGACCGTGACCCGCTCCATGCCCCGGGAATGGTAGCGCCCGCCGGGCCCGCTCGCCGCCCCCGGAGGACCGGAGCCGCCGCCCGGCGCGGCACGAGGTGAGATCGGCGGGGGACGAGCCCCCGCCCTACTCGTTTTTCAGCACCATGAACTTGTACTCGCCGAGCTCGGCCTGGCCGGCGGTGTAGAGGACCTCCACCAGCGTCCGGTAGGGGATGCGCCGATCGGCGATGACGTTGACGCGGCCGTGGAAGGGCACGCCCGGGTTGTAGCGGGCGATGTACTTCTGCTTGTCGACCTCCTTCCGGAGGGCCTCGTGGATGGCGGCCACGTAGAGCGCCTCGGGGCGCCCCTGCGCCTTGTCCCGGGCCGGGATGGCGCCGTTCTCCACCTTGACGGCGGTCCGGTCGTTGACGGTCACCTCCGTCATGGAGATGGTGACGTTGATGTTGTCCTGGGGCGCCACCTGCGCGGTGGACACCGGAGGCCGGAGCTGGTCCGACAGGTTCACGGACAGCGACGAGGCCGAGTAGCTCTTCAGCAGGAACACCAGGATGATGGTCATCATGTCCATCATGGCGGTGATGTTGAGCTCCCGGATCTCGCCGCCGGCCTCGCGGGCCCGGCGCCGGGCGCGGCGCGCCTCCCGCTCCCGCCTCCGGCGGGCCGGGGCCTCCTGGCCGGGCGAGGCGGGATGGGGGGGTCGCGGAGCCGCCATGGCCTAGCCGAGGATGGAGAGCGAGACGTCGAAGAACAGCGGCCGGCGGCCCTCGGCGCCCCGGGTCTCGCGGCAGGCGTCCATGGTCCGGATGAGGACCTCGTAGGGGACGTCCGCGTCGGCCGAGAGGATGAGGCTGGTCTCGTCGGGGTAGCGGTCCTTGACCAGCTTCATCTTCTCGGTGAGCGCCGCATAGTCGTACCCGCCGTCCGGCTTGAGCGCGATGGTGGGCGGCTGGGTGGCGTCCACGGCGGCCTGGTCGGCGGCGCCCCCCAGCACCCCGCCGGCGCCGGCGACGTAGAAGCCCTTCCGGGAGATGGCCACGGTGAGGAGCAGCCTGGGCTGGTCCGGGGCCTGGGCCCGCGCCGCCGCGGGCTCGTCGCCGATCCGCGGCGCCGAGACGTTCACCACGCCCAGGCTGATGAGCCCGGTCATGGAGAGCAGCATGAACATCACCAGGTTGGTGACGACGTCGAGGTAGGGGACGAGGTTGAGCTCGCCCGCGTGCTCGTCGTCGTGCACCCGCCGGCGCATGCGCTCCCTACGCGCGCTGGGCGGCGGCGGGCTCGCCGGCGACCTGGCGGGCCAGCATGTTCTCCACCCGGAGGGCGTTGTACTCGATCTCCTCCACCATGGCCTTGGCCTTGGAGGTGAGCATCAGGTGGGCCACGATGCAGGCCACCGCGATGATGAGGCCGAAGGCGGTGTTGTTCATGGCCTCGGAGATGCCCTTGGTGAGCATGATCTGGCGCAGCTCCGGGCTGGCGGCTCCCAGCGAGCGGAAGGTCCCGATGAGGCCCACGATGGTACCGATGAGGCCCACCAGGGTGGCGATGTTGGCGAGCGACCACAGCGCGGCGATGCGCCTGGAGACCATGGGCGTCACCTCCAGCACCGACTCCTCCAGCGCCCGCGCCACCTCCTGCTCCCCGCGGCCGGCCCGGGAGAGGCCGGCCCGCACCACCCGCGACAGGGCCGCCCCGGGCGCCGAGCGACACAGCGTCACCGCCTTCTCGACGTCGCCTCCGGCGACCAGCTTCTGCACCTGGTCCATGAAGGGCCCGGCGTCGAGGTTGAGCCGGAAGGTGAGGGCGATGAGCCTCTCCACGATGATTGCCACCGCCACCGCGAGGAAGACCAGGTTCACGAACATGAACGGGCCGCCCTCTCTGAAGAACTCTGCCAGGGTCTGGACCATCCGA
>DASRTO010000673.1:0-2345 GCA_035655915.1 Anaeromyxobacteraceae bacterium | reverse complement strand
CGTCGCCTCGGGGGCGGGCGCCCTCCGGGCGGCGGTGCTCACCGGAGAGCGTGTGCCAGAGGCCGCGGCGGCGGCCCAGGCGGCCCGCGACACGGCCGCGGCCCCCGGCCGCTACCCGGGTCCGCTCGGCGAGGACGTCCTCGCCGGCTGGGCTTGGATTCCCGACCCCGGCTGGGCGGTGGTGGTGGAGCAGCCGGCGAGCGAGGCCCTGCGCGCTGCCAGGGTGGCCCAGATCGCCTTGGGGGTGCTGGCGCTCCTGGCGCTAGGGCTCTCGGTGGCGCTCGGCATCTGGCGGTCGCAGCAGATGCTGTCCGAGATGGAGCTGGAGGAGCGCTGGCGGACCGCCGGGCGCATCGCCGCCGGCGTGACCCACGACCTGGGCCACCGGGTGGCCATCCTGGCCCAGACCGCCGGCATGGCCGAGAGCGGCGACCCGAGCTTCCTGCCCCGCATCCGGGAGAACCTCCGCTCCGAGGTGGCCACCCTGCGCAAGTTCGTGCAGGACTTCGCCGACCTGTCCCGCGAGGTGAAGACCATCGACCGGCTGCCGCTCGACCTGAACGCCTTCGCGGAGAGCATCGCCCGCAGCGCCGGGCCCCACGCCGCCCGCTCCGAGATCACGGTGGCGGCGGCGCCGGCGGCGGAGGCGGTGTGGGTGCAGGGAGACCGCTACCTGCTGGAGCGGGCCGGCCTGAACCTCCTCTCCAACGCCGTGGAGGCCTCGCCGCGAGGAGGGCAGGTGAGGGTGGAGGTGGCCCGCGACGGGGAGTGGGCCATGCTGCGGGTGGTGGACCAGGGCCACGGCATCGCCCCCGACCGCCTGGAGCGGCTGTTCGACGCCTTCAAGTCCACCAAGCGGACCGGGGCCCACATCGGCATGGGGCTCCCCAACGTGAAGCGCATCGTCGAGGCCCACGGGGGGCGGGTCACGGTGCAGAGCGAGCTTGAGAAGGGGACCACCTTCCAGATCGCCCTTCCGGCCAGCGAGCCGCCCCAGGCGGTCGGGAACGGCCCGCGCGCCGCCTGACCGCGGCGGCTCGCAAGACGGGCTGGGGAGGGGTCCCGGGGGAGGCCGCAGGCAAGGAGACGCGGCACGCCCGATACGATCAGTCGTCGTCGCCCTCGCCCTGCGGCGTGAGGCCGTGGAGCCGGAGCTTGGCCTTGAGGGTGGAATAGCCGATGCCCAGCTGCTCGGCGGCGCGGCGCCGGTTCCAGCCGCACTGGGCCAGCACCCGGCGCAGGTAGCCCTTCTCGAAGGCCGACATGGCGGCCGCGAAGTTGGACTCCTTCTCCGCCTCGCGGGTCAGGCCCGCCCCGACGGTGAGGTCCAGCGGGAGCATGGACTCGTCCACCACCGCGTCGTCGCAGACCACCACCAGGCGCTCGATGAGGTTCTCCAGTTCGCGGATGTTCCCCGGCCAGCCGTGGTGCTCCAGCATGTGGATGGCGGGCTCGGTGAGCGTCTGCGGCGGGCGGCCGTAGGCGGCGGCGTAGCGGTGCAGGAAATGGAGCGCCAGGTCGCGGATGTCCTCGCGCCGGTCGCGCAGCGGCGGCAGCTCGATGGGCACCACCTTGAGCCGCCAGTAGAGGTCCTCGCGGAAGCGCCCCTCCTGGACCGCCTTGTCGAGGTTCCGGTTGGTGGCGCATATGACGCGGAGGTCCACCGGGATGGGCCGGGCCCCGCCCACCCGGTCGATCTCCCGTTCCTGGAGCGCGCGCAGGAGCTTGGCCTGGATGTCCGACTTGAGCTCGCCGATCTCGTCGAGGAACAGCGTGCCGCCGTTGGCCAGCTCGAACTTGCCGAAGGACTGCTTCACGGCGCCGGTGAAGGAGCCCTTCTCGTGGCCGAAGAGCAGGCTCTCCACCAGCTCGCCCGGGATGGCCGGCAGGTTCACGGCCACGAACGGGCCGGGGCGCCGGTCGCTGTGGTCGTGGAGGTAGCGGGCCAGCACCTCCTTGCCGGTGCCGCTCTCGCCGGTGATGAGCACCGTCACCGGCTTGGCGGCCACCTTGTCGGCCACCGCCACCACCCGGGCCATGGCCGGGGAGCGGCCGATGACCATGGGCTTCTGACCGCGGCTGGCCACCTCGTCGCGGAGCCAGGCCAGCTCCCGCTCGGCCCGCAGCTGCTCCAGCGACTTGGAGACCCGCGCCGAGAGCTCGCCCGGGGAGAAGTCCTTGGTGACGTAGTCGAGCGCCCCGTGCTTGATGGCCTCGACCGCCACCGGGATCTCCTTCACCACCGACACCATGATGACCCCGATGTCCGGGTGGCGCTCCCGCACCTGGCGCAGCACGTGCAGCCCCGAGATCCCGGGGAGCTGGACGTCGAGGAGAATGACGTC
>DASRTO010000672.1:0-3296 GCA_035655915.1 Anaeromyxobacteraceae bacterium | reverse complement strand
CTGCTCGCAAATGGAATCGCGAGCCTCGGTCCGCAAGAACGCCGTTCGGCAGAAACATGCGAGGGTCGAGAGCGATTCTTGTGGGGACAACCTAATTATGAGCGATTTTATCGGGGAAAATGGGTGACACTCTGTGATGCTGGGTGATGCTGATGACGCCCTCCTTTTGTAACCAGGTTTCCACCGCCAGCCGCCGGACGCTGTCGGCCTGACGCTGGGTGCACACCCCCCCGGTTTGCAGGAGCATCTGGGTCAGGTCGTTGATCTCCTCAAACACCTCCCTCCGCTTGCGGCGACTATACGCCTTCATGCAGGGCCGGGCATCCTGGAAGACCCGGCAAGGCACGGCCCCGTGGAGCGAGCGGCGCGCTCGATGGTTCAGCTCATGCGCGAGGCGCTCCGCCCAGTGCTGCACCTCGGTCGCCGGGACGGGGCCGCTCGCGAGGAGCTGCGCCACGAGCGGCCCCTTGAGCTCCCCGACCGCGCGCTCCATGCCGCCGTTATAGGGCGGGTAGTGCGGGGGCGAGTTGAGCGGCAGCACGAGGTGGCGGGCGAGCACCGCCTCGACCGCCTGCTGATTGAGATTGCCTCCGTTGTCCCGCTTCATCACGAGCGGTGGACCGTACTGCCGGAAGAGCGCTTCGAGTCGCTGAGCCACGGCCGCTCCGAGGATCCGCTCCCCCACCCAGGGCGGGAACTTGTAGCGCGAGGCAAGATCCTGCACCTGGTGGAGGCGTAGGAGTGGCGAGTCCCCTCGCACCAGCTCCGCGTCGTCGAGCGACCAGACCAGGCCGGGCACGTGCCAGGTGACGTGGCGAAGGGCCGTCTGGCGCTGCTCGGTGACCTCCCGCCGCCCCGCCTCGATGAGCGCCTCAAGCTCCCGCCGCGAGACCTGGGTCTGGTGCCGCCGATAAAGCGCCCCGGTTCCCCGGCTGCGCTCGCGGCCATGGTGCAGGTGCGCCACCTCCCCCCGGAGCTCCTCCCGGCTGAGGGGCGTCACCTTCTTCGGCCCCGGGGGCCGGCGCAGGGACTCCCCCTGCGCGAGGCGCCGCTTCCAGCGCCGGAAGCTCCCATAGGGCACCTCGAGGAAGCGGCAGAGGCGCCGGTACGGCCAGCGCACCTCGCGCTTCAGCTCCGTGAGCGTCGTCACCAGCATGGCGGCCACCTCAGGGGTTTTTTTTATCCGGCTCGGCCAGGAGGCGCCGGAGCCGCTCTGTCTGCTCGAGGATAGTCAGCTTCGCCTGGAGCGCCGCCGTCTGCCGCCGGAGGGCCTCCTTCTCCGGGTCGCGCGGCTGCGCCGGGCGCCCCTCGCCCCGGTTGCCCAGGGCGTCCACCATCGCCACCAGGGCCCGGCGCTCCCACTTGTAGTACGTCTTGCGGGAGACCCCCAACTCCCGGGCTGCCGCCTCCGCCGTCAGCCGTCCGCTCCGCACCTGCAGGATGAGCTGCGCCCGCTGCCGGGCCAGGGCTGGCTGCTGGGGAGTCGTCTTCGGATTGCGCATCGGGTCCTCCCGCGCCGTGAGGATCCGTTACTTGCTCGGCGGCGGTGGGGCTTTCGGTTGCGGGGGCCCCTTCGGGTCCTGGAGCTTGGTGAGCCGCTTCTCCAGCTTCGCCATGCGTCCCTGCTGTTGCAGCGCCTGCCGCGCCAGCAGCCGCTCCAGCTTCGGGCTGAGCGCGGGGCCCGGGTCGAGCTTCCTCTGCGCCTCCAGCGCCTTCAGCATACCCGAGAGCGCCCGCGTCTCCCAGTAGGAAAGCACCTTCGGCGTGACGGCCAGTTCCTGACAGATCTCCCCCGGGCGCCGCCGCTCCGTCCAGAGCGAGAGCACCGCCTGCACCCGCTGCTGGGCCGTGAAGGGGAGTGGCTCCTTCTTCGCTCGAGCGTCGGGCATGGTCTCCTCCTTCGAGGTCGTAGCTGACCTCCTGGGGCGAGCGCGGCTCCGCGCCATCGACGAGCATCTTCACGCGGCCCCTCTCGGCCTGGATCACGACGGACTGCTCCCCGAGCCGCCCCACCATGTAGAAGGGACTTTTCGGCTCCCCGCGCAGGGCGAGCTCGAGGACGTTCTCCTGGATGCCTTTCTCGATCACCTGCCGGAGTTCTTTGGCGATGCCGAAGAAGCGGTCGGCGGGGCAGAGGCCCTCGAGCGATTGGTGGGGCCGGCGGTGGTTGTAGTACTTCACCCAGAGCCGCACCCGCTCGCCGGCGGACTCGAAGCTCTCGAACTGGGCGCGGACCAAAAACTCCTCCCAGATCGTCTTCCAGAAGCGCTCGATCTTGCCCAAGGTCATGGGATGGTGGGGGCGGCTCTTCAGGTGGTGCACGTGGTCCTTCCGGAGCTCGGCCTCGAAGCGGGTGGTCCCCCGCCAGCTGGAGAACTGCCGGCCCTGGTCGGAGAGGAGCTCCTTGGGGAGGCCGTACTCGGCCACCGCCCGGCGGTAGACCTCGAGGACGTGCTCTGCCGTCTGGCTGCGGAAGACCTCGAGCCCCACCACGTAGCGGGAGTGGTCGTCGAGGAAGCCAATGAGATAGGCGTACTTGCCGCCGAGCTTGAAGGTGAAGATGTCGGTCTGCCAGAGCTGGTTCGGGGTCGCCCGCTCGAAGGAGCGGGGCGGGGACGGGTGGCGCGGAGACTTGGGTTTTTGCTGCCTGAGCAGGTGTTGCGCATGCAGCGTGCGGCGCACCGTCTCCCGGCTCACGGGCAGGAGCAAGATCCGCCGGAGGAACTGGCTGATCCGCTGGATCCCGAAGTCGGGGTGGCGGCGCTTGAGGGCGACGACCTTCTGCTTCACCGCGGGCGCCACCTGCGGGCGCGGGGGCCGCTGGGTCAGCTTTCCCCGCAGGCCCGCCTCCCCCTGCGCCCGGTAGGCCCGCAGCCAAAGGGCGATCGAGCTGGCCCCCACGCCGAGCTCACGGGCCACCTGCTCGACGGGGAAGCCCTCCTCCAGGCAGAGCTGCACCGCCTTGCGCCGGACCTCAAACGGGTATGGGTGAACGTGCGACTGACCCGCCCGGCGCTTTGCCTTCCGATGAGTCCGCTTCTTCTGCCCGTGAACCTTTCCGTTCCCTGCCATGGGTCACACTCCTTTCGGGTCCTCCTCGGAACCCCGGCTTCGGAGTGTCACCCATTTTCCCCCCCTGTTTTCGCTCATGATCTGGTTGTTAGCTCAGGGGGGGGCAGTTACGGAAAAAGTCGGCACTACATCTGGGCGAGAGGTCCACAGCCATTGCTAGCTGATGGGGTGCAGCATTCCCGTCCGCGAAGTCGTCGTGAAGGCTCTGCGTGAGACGCATGGCT
>DASRTO010000671.1:0-10457 GCA_035655915.1 Anaeromyxobacteraceae bacterium | reverse complement strand
ACCGCCCGGGTGCCCAGGACGTAGAGCGCGACCAGGAAGAGCGGCCCGAGCCCCACGCCCAGCAGGCTCGGACCGGGGCCCATCACCACCATGAGCGTGGCCAGGGCCGTGAGCACGATGGCGAGGCACGCCGACAGCGCGTGGTCGAGGGTGGCCCGCCTGAGCACCTGGCGCCCCGGCGAGAGCAGGTCCACCGCGGCCAGGATGAGCATGTTGGCCATGCTGCTGCCGAAGAGATCGCCCACGGCGAGGTCGGGATCCCCCAGCCGGACCGCCGAGATGTCGGTGGCCAGCTCGGGCAGCGAGGTGGCGCCGGCCAGGAGGACCGCCCCGATCCACAGGCCGCCCACCCCGGTGCGGTGCCCGATGGCATCGCCCGAGCGCGCCAGCCACACGCCGGCCACCACCACCACCGCGCCCGCCAGGACGAAGAGCGCCAGGTGCGTCATGGCACCCTCCGGGAGCGGCGCCGTTCCCGCCGCCGCGCCAGCGCCTTGCGAACCTCCTCCGCCCACAGCACCGCGCTCCCGGCCGCCACCACCAGGCCCACCTCCTGCGCCGTGAGGGGAACCGTGTGGAACAGGCGCCCCAGCGGCGGCCACCAGATGACCAGGGCCTGCAGCCCCAGCGAGGCGGCCAGGCCAGCCAGGAGCCAGGGGTTGCGCCCGAGCCCGTTCCGCAGCGCCGAGCGGGTCTCGGTCCGGCAGTTGGCGAGGTTGAACCACTCGCAGACCGCCAGCAGGGCGAAGGTCTCGGTCCGCACCCGCTCGAAGGGGATGCCGCCGGCGAGCCGGATGGCGAAGAAGCCCAGGGTGACGGCGGTGATGGTTCCGCTCATGAGCAGCATGCGCCGCAGCAGCGGGCCGGAGAGGATGGGCTCGTCGCGCGGCACCGGCGGGCGCGACATCTCGTCGCCCTCGCGCGGCTCCATGGCGAGGTTCACGGTGATGGTCCCCTCGGTGACCACGTTGTTCCACAGGATCTGCACCGCTGCGAAGGGCAGGGGCAGCCCGCCGAGGAGCGAGCCGGCCAGCACCAGGATCTCGGCCAGCCCGGTGGAGAGCAGCAGCAGCAGCGCCTTGCGCAGGTTCCGGTACACCAGCCGGCCCTCGTCCACCGCGGCCACGATGGTGGCGAAGTCGTCGTCGGTGACCACCACGTCCGAGGCCTGCTTGGCGACCTCGGTCCCGGACCGGCCCATGGCCACGCCCACGTCGGCCCGGACCAGGGCCGGCGCGTCGTTGACGCCGTCGCCGGTCATGGCCACCACCTCGCCGCGCGCCTGCAGCGCCTCCACGATGCGGAGCTTCTGGTCCGGCTCCACCCGCGCGAAGACCGGGGTCCGCGGCAGGGCCGAACGGAGCGCCTCGCCGGAGAGCCGGGCCAGCTCGCGCCCCTCCAGGGCGACGTCGCCGGCGGCGGCGATGCCCAGCTGGCGCGCCACCGCCAGCGCCGTGTCCCGGTGGTCGCCGGTCACCATGACCACCCGGATGCCGGCCGACTGGCACTTGCGGACCGCCTGCGGCGCCTCCTCGCGCGGCGCGTCGATCTGACCCACCAGCCCGAGCAGGACCGCCCGCCCCCGCAGGGCCGAAAAGGGGTCCGGGCCGTCGAGCGGCACCGGCGGCGCCTCGGCGAAGGCCAGCACCCGGAGCGCGCCGCGCGCCATCGCCTCCACCTCGCGGTACACCTCGTCGCGCCCCGGCCCGTCGAGGGGGACGTCACCGCCCTGGCGGCGCGCGGCGCCGCAGAGCTCCAGCACCGCCTCCGGCGCCCCCTTCACGAAGGCCGCCGTCCCGGCGGCGCCCCGGTTGACGGTGACCATCAGCTTGCGGGCGCCGTCGAAGGGGACCTCGTCAGTGCGCAGCCAGGCGGCCCGCTCGCGGTCGGCGTCGAGCCCCCCCTTGCGGGCCAGCGCCACCAGCGCCGCCTCGGTGGGATCGCCCGCGATCCGCCAGCCGGCCTGGCCGGCCTCGGGCGGGAGAAGCTCCGCGTCGTTGCACAGGAGGGCGGCGCGGAGGAGCGCCGAGAGGCCGGGGTCGGAGGCGGCGTCGAGGCTCCGCTGGCCCTCGGTGATGCGGCCGGCCGGGTCCCAGCCGGTGCCGCTGGCGCGCAGGCGCCGGCCGCCCGGCAGCCACGCCTCGACCGCGGTGAGCTCGTTGCGGGTGAGGGTCCCGGTCTTGTCCGTGCAGATGACGGTGGTGGAGCCGAGCGACTCGACCGCTGCCAGGCGCCGCACGATGGCCCGCCGGGCCGCCATGCGCTGCATCCCCACCGCCAGGCCCACCGTCATGGCCACCGGGAGCCCCTCCGGCACCGTGGAGACGAGCTGCGACAGGGCCACCATGAGGATGTCGGCGAGGGGGAGGGCGCGCAGCAGTCCCACCGCCAGCACCAGCGCGAAGACCCCCAGCGCCGCCAGGGCCAGGAGCCGTCCCAGCCCGGCCAGGCGCCGCTCCAGCGGCGTGCGGGCGACGGCGCCCGACTCGGCCAGGGCCGCGATGCGCCCCACCTCGGTGGAGGGGCCGGTGGCGGCCACCACCGCCAGCCCGCGCCCGGTGGCCACGTGCGTGCCGGCGAAGACCAGCGAGGCCCGGTCGGCGAGCGGGGTGCCGGCCTCCACCGGCGCCACCTGCTTGGGCACGGGGAGGGACTCCCCGGTGAGCGCGGCCTCCAGGGTGGCGAGGCGCGAGGCCTCCAGGATCCGGGCGTCGGCGCCCACCGCGTCGCCGGCGGAGAGGAGCAGGAGGTCGCCCGGGACCAGCTGGCGCGCCTCCAGCACCTCTTCCTGGCCGGCGCGCCGCACCCGCACCCGCAGGCCGGCCAGCCGGCGCAGGGCCTCCATGGATCGCTGGGCCCGCCCCTCCTGGAAGGCGCCCACGGCGGCGTTCACCAGGAGCACCCCCAGGATCACCGCCGCGTCCCGGCGTTCGCCCAGCCCGGCGGCGATGGCCGCCGCCAGCAGAAGGAGGTAGATGAGCGGGCTCCGGAACTGGTCCAGGAAGACCGCCAGCCCCGAGCGCCGCCGCCGCTCCGGCAGGGCGTTCGGGCCGGAGCGCTCGAGGCGCCGCGCCACCTCCCCGGGGGAGAGGCCCTCGACGGACGCCCCGAGCCGCAAGAGGGCGTCCCCGCCGTCGAGCGCATGCCAGGGCGTCGGCTCGGGCGCGTTCGCGTCGGGCTCGCGCACCGTGCCGATGCTAGGCACGGCCCGGCGGGCGAGCCAACCGAAACCGGACCGGCTCGAAAGGGTCGTCGGGCGTGCTATAAGCGCACCATGAGCAACGCGACCCTGGTCGAGCGGGCGAGGAAGGTGCTGACGCCCAACTACCGGCAGGCCCCGGTGGCGCTCGTCCGCGGCGAGGGCAGCCGCGCCTGGGACGCCGATGGCCGCGAGTACCTGGACCTCATCTGCGGCATCGCCGTGAACGCGCTGGGCCACTGCCACCCGGCGGTGGTACGGGCGCTGGAGGAGCAGGGGCGCACCCTGTGGCACGTCTCCAACCTCTTCTACAACCAGAGGCAGGTGGAGCTGGCCGAGGCCCTGGTGCAGGGCTCGGCCTTCGCCAGCCGCGTCTTCTTTTGCAACAGCGGGGCCGAGGCCAACGAGGCCATGCTCAAGCTGGCCCGCAAGTACCACGCCGACCGCGGCCACCCGGAGCGGCACGAGATCGTCTCCTGCGTGAACTCCTTCCACGGCCGCACCCTGCTGGCGCTGACCGTCACCGGGCAGGAGAAGTACCACCACGGCTTCGAGCCGCTGGTGCCGGGGGTGCGGCAGGTGCCCTTCGGCGACCTCCAGGCGCTGGAGCGGGCGCTGGGCCCGCGCACCGCCGCATTCATCGTCGAGCCAATCCAGGCCGAAGCCGGCGTCTTCCCGGCGCCGAACGGCTACCTGCGCGCGGCGCGCGATCGGGTCCGGGGCGCGGGCGCGCTCTTCTGCCTGGACGAGGTCCAGACCGGCATGGGGCGCACCGGGCGGCTCTGGTGCCACGAGTGGGAGGGCACGGCGCCGGACCTCATGTCCGCCGCCAAGGCCCTCGCCGGCGGCTTCCCCATGGGCGCCCTGCTGGCCTCCGAGGAGGTGGGGGTGCACCTCACCCCGGGCAGCCACGCCTCGACCTTCGGGGGCAACCCGCTCGCCGCCGCGGTGGCGCTGGCGACCCTCTCCGCCATCCGCGGCGGGGCGCTGGAGAACGCCCGGCGGGTGTCGGCGCGCCTCTTCGAGCGGCTGGCGGCGCTGCGAGCCGGCGGCCGGGTGGCCGAGGTGCGCGGGCGCGGCATGCTCATCGGGGTGGTGTTGAAGGGCGTGGACGCCGGCGAGGTGGTGGTACAGGCCCGCCAGCGCGGCCTGCTGGTGAACTCCATCGGCGACTCGGTGGTGCGGCTGGCGCCGGCGCTCACGCTCTCCGAGGCCGAGGCCGACGAGGGCGTGTCGTGCCTCGCCGCCGCCATCGCCGGCGCGCCAGCCCGGGGGTGACCGCATGGCGCGCACGCCGAGGTCCAAGCGCGACTTCCTGCGCCTCACCGACCTCACCCGCAGCGAAGCGCTGGCTCTGCTGGAGCGCGCCGCCGAGTGGAAGCTGCTGGGCCGGAGCGGCCCCCGGCCGCTGCAGGGGATGATGCTGGGGCTGGTCTTCGAGAAGGCCTCCACGCGCACCCGCGTCTCCTTCGAGGTGGCCGCCTGGCAGCTGGGCGGGAGCGCCGTGATGCTGGCCTCGCGCGACACCCAGCTCGGCCGCGGCGAGCCCATCAGGGACACCGCCCGGGTGCTGGCCCGCTACCTGGACGCGCTGGTGGTGCGGACCTTCGAGCACGAGAAGCTCGAGGAGATGGCCCGCCACGCCGACGTGCCGGTGGTGAACGCCCTCACCGACTCCTCACATCCCTGCCAGGTCCTGGCCGACCTGCTCACCATCTCGGAGCGCTTCGGCCAGGAGGCGGTGGCCCGGGGCGCCGTGGAGGTGGCCTGGGTGGGGGACGGCAACAACATGGCCAACAGCTGGCTCGAGGCCTGCGCCGTGCTCGGCTTCGGGCTCAGGCTGGCCTGCCCCCCGGGGTACGACCCGGACCCGCGCCTGCTGGCCCGGGCCGGCTCCAAGGCGCGCCTCACGCGCTCGCCGCGCGAGGCGGTGGCCGGGGCCGCGGTGGTGAACACCGACGTGTGGGCCAGCATGGGACAGGAGGCCGAGGTGGAGCAGCGGCGCCGCGCCTTCCAGGGGTTCCTGGTGGACCGAGCCCTGCTCTCCGCCGCCGCGCCCGGGGCCATCGTGCTGCACTGCCTGCCGGCCCACCGCGGCGAGGAGATCGCCGACGAGGTGCTGGAGGGCCCGCAGTCGGCGGTCTTCGACCAGGCGGAGAACCGCTTGCACGCCCAGAAGGCCCTGCTCGAGCTCCTGCTGGCGCCGCGGTGAGCGGCCGCCGCCATCCGGGCGGGTGTCGCCGGGTCATGGTAACCGCTCGGCGGGACACGCCATATTTGACCCCCCCGGCCACCGCCCGCTAATCTGCTCCAAGATGCGGGACCGCCGGACAGGGGCGGGGTCCGCGAACCTGCGACGTGTCGGTCAGCACCTACAGCGACTTCGTGTTCAGCCCCGCCGACCTGGCGGAGGACGTGGAGCTCGACGTCGAGCAGAGAAAGCAGATCCTGTTCGCGCACGCCCAGCTTCCCGCGTGGACCCACTGGCAGCTGCTGGGGGTGCCCTGGAACGCCGGCGCCGATCAGGTGCGCGAGGCCTACCGGGACCGGGTGAAGGTCTTCCACCCCGACCGCTATCCCGGCCGCCGCCTGGGAAGCTACCGGGCCCGCCTGGAGCAGATCTTCCGCCGGCTCACCGAGGCCCGGGACCTGCTGACGGTGGAGAGCCAGCGCGCCGCCTACGCGCACCAGACCGCCTCGCCCGAGGACTTCGCCCGGCTGGAGACCCGCAAGCTGGAGGGCGAGGAGCGGGCCAGGGAGCGGCGGGCCCGGCTGGCCCGCACCAACCCCCTGGTCCATCGCGTCTCGCAGGTGGCCGACCTCGTCCGGCGCGGCCGCGAGCACATGGGGGCCGGGCGCTTCGCCCAGGCCGCCAACGACTTCCTGACCGCGGCCAGCCTCGACCCACGCTCCGGCGAGGCCAAGGAGCTGGCGGCCGAGGCGCGCAAGCTCGCCGCCGCCGAGCGGGCCAAGGAGGCCTACGAGCGCGGCCTGGCGGCCGAGGCGGTCAACAACGCGCCGGTGTCGCTGGCCTTCTTCCTGGAGGCGGTGGCGGCCGACCCGGCGAACCCCCGCTACCCCATCGCCGCCGCCCGGGTCTCCCTGGCGGTCGGCGACAGGCAGTCGGCGCGGCAGCTGGCGGAGACCGCGGTGCGCATCGCGCCCCGCCACGCGCCGGCGCACGAGCAGCTGGGGGCGGTCCTGGCCGCGGAGGGGCTGGCCAAGGAGGCCCGCAAGGCGCTGGAGCGGGCGCTGGAGCTCGATCCGAATCTCGAGTCCGCTCGCGCCCAGCTGAAGAAGCTGCGCTGGAGCTTTTTGGGATGAGCGAGGTCGAACCCTTCATCGGCATCGATCTCGGCACCACCAACTCGGTGGTGGCCACCGTCATGGACGGGGTGCCCCGCGTCATCAACGGCCGCGCCGGCCAGGTGCTGACGCCCTCCATGGTGGCGGTGGCCAAGAACGGCAAGCGGCTGGTGGGCCAGATCGCCAAGCGGCAGGCCATCACCAACGCCGAGAACACGGTCTTCGCCGCGAAGAGGCTCATCGGCCGGCGCTGGGGCTCCAAGGAGGTCGAGGACGCCCGCAAGGTGCTGCCCTACCAGGTGGCGCCCGGCCCGGAGGGGCACGACGTGAGGGTGGTCATCGGCGGGCGCACCCTGGCCGTCCCCGAGGTGAGCGCCATGGTGCTCTCCGAGCTGCGGGCCGACGCCGAGGCCTTCTTCGGCCGCCGGGTGCACAAGGCGGTGGTCACCGTCCCCGCCTACTTCAACGACGGGCAGCGGCAGGCCACCAAGGACGCCGGCCGCATCGCCGGCCTGGACGTCATCCGCATCATCAACGAGCCCACCAGCGCCGCGCTGGCCTACGGCTTCGGCCGGCAGATGGAGAAGAAGGTGGTGGTGTTCGACCTGGGGGGCGGCACCTTCGACGTCTCGGTCCTGGACATCGGCAAGTCGGTCTACGACGTGGTGGCGGTGGGCGGCGACACCTACCTCGGCGGCGAGGACTTCGACCGCCGCATCATGGACTGGCTGGTCTTCAGCTTCGCCAAGGAGAACGGCGGCATCGACCTCCGGCAGGACAAGATGGCGCTGCAGCGCCTCAAGGACGCCTCGGAGCGGGCCAAGATCGAGCTGTCCGCCGCCACCTCGGCCGGCATCCACCTGCCCTTCCTGGCGAGCGCCGGCGACGGCAAGTCGGCCCTCCACATGGAAAGGCAGCTCGGGCGCGACAAGCTGGAGGAGCTCAGCAAGGACCTGGTGGACCGCTGCATCCAGGTGGCCGAGAAGACGCTGCGGGACGCCGGGGTTCGCCCCTCGCAGGTGGGCGAGGTGCTGCTGGTGGGCGGCATGACCCGCATGCCCCGGGTGCAGCAGGCGGTGCGCGACTTCTTCGGGCGCGAGCCGTCGCGCGGCGTGCACCCCGAGGAGGTGGTGGCGCTGGGGGCCGCCATCCAGGCCCACTCGCTGCTCTACCCGCAGAAGGACCGCGACGTCCTCCTGCTCGACGTCACGCCCCAGAACCTGGGACTGCTGGTGGTGGGCGGCTACTTCACCACCGTCATCCCCAGGAACACCACCGTCCCCACCAGCCAGACCCACATCTTCACCACCGTCCAGGACGACCAGACCCAGGCGCGCATCGTGGTGCTGCAGGGCGAAAGCGAGAAGGCCACCGACAACGAGATGCTGGGGGAATTCGTGCTCTCCGGCATCCGCCCGGCGCGCCGCGGCGACGTGGAGATCGAGGTCGCCTTCGAAATCAGCGCCGACGGCATCGTCTCGGTGTCGGCGCGAGATCTGGAAACCGGGCTGCGCCAGTCCATCACCGTCACCGCCACCTCCGGTCTCACCGAGGAGGAGCTGCGGCGCATCCTCGACGAGCGCATGGACGAGGTGCTGGAGCTGAAGCAGTCGGGCGAGCTGGAGCGGCGGCGCGACAAGGCGCAAGGGATCATCCTGGAGATCGAGGCCCTGGTGCCGGCGGTGCAGGCGGCGCTGCAGAAGAGCCGCTTCGGCAAGGACGCGGTGCAGAAGGCCGAGGGCGTGATGGCGCGGGCGCGGGCCGCCATCGAGGCCGGAGACCTGCATCAGCTGGCGGCCATCGAGGAGCAGCTCGACCGGACGCTGCAGCTCTTCAAGGGGCTGGCCGGCGGGGCGTCCGCGCCGCCCGGGGAGGCTTGAGTCCGTGCCCAGCCTCGCCGAGCTCATCGACCACGGCATCAAGGCCTTCACCCGGGGGCTCCACGGCGACGCGGAGCGCTACTGGCGCGAGGCGCTCGAGATCGACCCGGGCAACGCGCGTGTCAAGGGCTACCTGAGCCAGCTCGAGTCGGCCACGCCGGCCGAGGCCGGGCCGGCCCGCAGGGCGGCGCCCCCGGGCGCGCCGGCCCAGGCGGCGCCCCCGGGGCCGGCCCGGAAAGCTCCCCCGGTGGTGCCGGCCCAGGAGTTCGCCCCCTCGCCCTGGGACGACGGCCCGGCGTTGCAGGCCACCATCGTGCTCGAGTCCGAAGGCGGCCTCGACCTCTCGGCCATCTCCGAGAAGTCGGACCTGCGGCCGCTGGTCCCCGACCCGGCGACCACGCCGGCGCCGCGCCCGGCCGCGCCCAAGACCGACGTGGACGTCTGGATGGAGGGGGCCCGGGAGCTCTTCGCCCTGGGAGACTTCTCCGGGTCGCTGGAGATGATCGAGAAGATCCTCAAGATCGACGCCGGGCACGTCGAGGCCCGCGCCTACCTCAGGCAGAACGAGTCCACCCTGGTCTCCATGTACGAGTCCAAGCTGGGGTCGCTCGCCAACGTGCCGCGCCTGGCCATCAAGCCGGAAGAGGTGATGTGGCTGAACCTCGACCACCGGGCCGGGTTCCTGCTGGCGCAGATCGACGGCTCGGTGAACTTCGAGGACCTGTTCGCGCTCTCCGGCCTGCCGCGCCTCGACACCGCCCGGATCCTGGCCCAGCTGCTGGCCGACGGCGTCATCCGCGGCGGCGCGCAGTAGCGGCCCGCCGGGCGCGAAACGTGGTATAGGGCGCGTCGCGCGGGGCCGGGCCCCGCGGTCTTTTTCGACACCACCAGGAGGAAGGGTCAGTGGCCAAGCCCGTGAAGAAGATCGTGCTCGCCTACTCCGGCGGCCTGGACACCAGCGTCATCCTGCGCTGGCTCAAGGAGAACTACCGCGCCGAGGTCATCGCCTTCTGCGCCGACCTGGGGCAGGGGGAGGAGCTGGCGCCGCTCGCGGAGAAGGCCAGGAAGACCGGCGCCTCCAAGTACGTGGAGCGCGACGTGCGCGAGGAGTTCGCGCGCGACTTCGTCTTCCCGGCGCTCCGCGCCGGGGCGCTCTACGAGGGCATGTACTTGCTCGGCACCTCGCTGGCGCGGCCGGTGATCGCCAAGCACATGGTGGACATCGCCGGGAAGGAAGGGGCCGAGGCCATCGCCCACGGCGCCACCGGCAAGGGCAACGACCAGGTCCGGTTCGAGCTCACCGCCTACCAGCTCGAGCCCAACATCCGCTGCATCGTCCCCTGGCGCGAGTGGGAGCTCCGGGGGCGCTCCGACCTCATCGCCTACTGCAAGCAGTACCGGATCCCGGTCACCGCCACCGTCGGGAAGCCCTACTCCACCGACCGCAACCTGTTCCACTGCTCGCACGAGGGCGGCATCCTGGAGGACCCCTGGGCCGAGGCGCCGGAGCACATCTACCTCATGACCAGGGACCCCCGGAAGGCGCCGGACAAGCCCCGTTACGTGGAGATCGACTTCCGGGACGGCAACCCGGTGGCGGTGGACGGGAAGAAGCTCTCCCCGGCGCGGCTCATCCAGCGGATGAACGAGATCGCCGGCGAGCACGGCGTGGGGCGCCTCGACATGGTCGAGGACCGCTTCGTGGGCATGAAGGTGCGCGGCGTCTACGAGACCCCGGGCGGGACCGTGCTCCACGCCGCCCATCGGGCGCTCTCCACCCTCACCATGGACCGGGAGGTGCTCATCCTCCGCGACGGGCTCATCCCGCGCTACGCCCAGCTGGTCTACAACGGCTTCTGGTACGCGCCGGAGCGGCTGGCCATGCAGGCCCTCGTCGACGACGCCAACCGCGACGTCACCGGCACGGTGCGGGTGCGCCTCTACAAGGGCACCTGCTACGTCACCGGGCGCAAGAGCGAGCGGAGCCTCTTCGACCCGAAGCTCGCCACCTTCGAGGCCGAGGACGTCTTCAAGCAGAACGACGCCGAGGGCTTCATCAAGCTGCACGCGCT
>DASRTO010000670.1:0-2040 GCA_035655915.1 Anaeromyxobacteraceae bacterium | reverse complement strand
TGGTAGCGGCGCGACCATGCCGACCCTGACGCTCATCGACGGCTCCGGCTTCATCTTCCGCGCCTACCACGCCCTGCCGCACCTCTCCACCACCCGGGGCGTGCCCACCAACGCCGTGCTGGGCTTCACCACCATGCTGCTCAAGGCGCTGCGGGAGCACGGGCCCACCCACGCCGCGGTGGTCTTCGACGCCAGCCGCCGCAGCTTCCGCAACGACCTCGACCCCGACTACAAGGCCAACCGCCCCGAGGCCCCGGAGGACCTGCGATCGCAGTTCCCGCTGGTGCGGGAAGTGACCCGGGCCCTGAACGTTCCGGTGGTGGAGGAGGCGGGCGTGGAGGCCGACGACGTCATCGCCACCCTGGCCCGGCGGGCGCGGGAGCAGGGGTGGGAGGTGGTGGTGGTCACCGGGGACAAGGACTTCGCCCAGCTGGTGGGGGAGGGGATCTCGCTCTACGACCCCATGGCCGAGGCCAGCGGACGCGGCGGCTGGACCGGACCGGCCGAGGTGGAGAAGAAGCTGGGGGTGCGGCCGGAGCAAGTGGTCGACTTCATGGCCATCCTGGGCGACAAGATCGACAACGTCCCGGGCATCCCCGGGGTGGGCGAGGTCACCGCCGCCGCCCTCATCCGCCACTTCGGCAGCGTCGAGGCCATGCTGGCGCGCCCGGAGGAGATCCCCCGCGCCGTCTCCCGCGGCGGCGAGAAGCTCAAGGAGAAGATCCTCGCCAACGCCGACCGCATCCGCCTCAACCGCCAGCTGGTGGCGCTGCGCGGCGACGTGGCCATCCCCGAGCGCCCGGAGGACTTCGCCCGGAGGGCGCTCGACCCGGAGCGGGCCCGGGCGCTCTTCTCCGAGCTGGAGTTCTCGCGGCTGCTCAAGGACCTCCCGGCGCCGCCGCCCACCGCCCGGACCGAGCGCGTCGAGGTCATCACCACCCGCGTCGCCCTGGACGCCGCCGTGGAGGAGGCCCGCCGCGCCGGCCAGGTGGGCCTCGCCGCCACCACCGGGGGCGGCTCTCCCCGCACCGAGGCCCCGGCCGGCCTGGCATTCGCCGCCGCCGGCCGCGCCTGGTACCTGCCGCTCTCCCACCGCTACCTGGGGGCGCCGCCACAGCTCGGCCCGCGGGAGGCGGCCGAGGGCCTGCGCCCCCTGGTGGAGGACCCGGCCGTGGAGCGGCACGGGCACGACCTGAAGGCCCTGCGGCACCTCCTGGCCGGGCTGGGGCTCAAGCTCGACGGGACCGGCTTCGACACCGACCTGGCCAGCCGGCTGCTCCTCCCCACCCGGCGCGAGCACGCCCTGGCCGACGTGGCCCGGGAGCGGCTCTCCTGCGAGCTGCCGCCGCTGCCGCAGGGGGAGGGGCGGCGCGCCGCGGCCCCCTGGGAGATGCCGGTCGAGGCGGTGGCCGCCTCCACCGGCGCCGCGGCGGCGGTGCTCCCCGACCTGGCGGCGGCGCTCCGCCGGGCGCTGGAGGACGAGGGATTGTGGCAGCTCTACCGCGAGATCGAGCGTCCGCTGGTGCCGGTGCTGTGCGAGATGGAGCGGGCCGGGATCCTGGTGGACCGCGGTGCCATGGAGTCGATGAGCGCCGAGTTCGGGAAGGCGATGCAGGACCTGGAGGAGCAGATCCACCGCGCCGCCGGGCGCGCCTTCAACGTGGCCTCGACGCGCGAGCTCGGGCAGGTGCTCTTCGAGGAGCTGAAGCTCCCGGTGCAGAAGCGGCTCAAGACGGGCCCGTCCACCGACCAGGACGTGCTGGAGAAGCTGGCCGAGATGCACCCCCTGCCGCGGCTGGTGCTGGAGCACCGCTCGCTGGCCAAGCTCAAGGGGACGTACGTGGACGCCCTGCCGCAGCTGGTCGACCCGGCCGACGGCCGCATCCACACCACCTTCAACCAGGCCGGGGCCGCCACCGGCCGGCTCTCCTCCCAGGACCCGAACCTCCAGAACATCCCCATCCGCACCGAGCTCTCGAAGCGCATCCGCGCGGCCTTCGTGGCGCCGCCGGGGCGGCGGCTGCTCTCCGCCGACTACTC
>DASRTO010000669.1:0-4625 GCA_035655915.1 Anaeromyxobacteraceae bacterium | reverse complement strand
CGCGACTCCGGCTCGCCCGCCGCCCCTCCGGCCATCGAGAGCTTCGCCTCCGCCGACGCCGCCGTCTTCGTCGGCGAGAGCACGGAGCTCACCGCGGTGTTCAGCGGCGACAGCGCCAGCATCGACGGCATCGGCCCGGTGGTGAGCGGCGTGCCCGTCGCCACGCCGGCCCTGGCGCGTGCCACCACCTTCACCCTCACCGCGCGCCGCGGGACGCAGCAGGTCGAGGCTCGCCTCACCGTCGCCGCCGGCTACCGCGATCGGTTTCGCCAGCTCGCGCCCGCGCCGGTGGCCTACACCCAGCACCTGGCCGTGGCCCTGGCCGGCGGCGGCGCTCTGGTCATGGGCGGGAACACCTCCGAGAGCCCGAACGTCCCCGACGCCGACACCAGCCAGCGCTTCGATCCCGTCGCCGAGACCCTGTCGCCCGGGCCACAGCTCGCATTCTCCGCCAATGCCGGCTTCACCATCCCGGTCGAGCTCGACGGCGGCGGGTCCCTCCTCGTCGGCGGCGGCATCAACAGCGGGACGGAGCTCGGCGGCATCGACGGCGTGCGCGCCACCCAGTTCTTCGACCCGGCCACCGGGCGCTTCGGCCGCGTCGGCGACCTCGGCTCTCGTCACCACATGGGCGGCACGGCGACCGCCCTGGCCGACGGCAGCGCGCTCGTCGCGGGCGGGAAGTTCCCGGCCATCTCCGCGGCCGAGCGGTACGACCCGGCGTCGGGCCGGTGGACCGCGACCGGAGACATGGCCACCGCCCGCCGGGGCCACACGGCGACGCGGCTCGGCGACGGCCGGGTGCTGATCGCCGGCGGCCTCACCTGCTGCGACGTGAACGGCGAGATCCTGATCGGCACCGCCGAGATCTACGACCCGGCGACCGGCGGGTTCCAGCCGACCGGTTCCATGGCGACGGCGCGCGCCTTCCACGCCGCCACGCTCCTCGCGGATGGGCGGGTGCTCGTCACCGGAGGCTTCGTCGCGGTCGACGGGTCCACCACCGCGAGCGCCGAGGTCTACGACCCCTCGACGGGCGAGTTCGGTCCGGCCGGCGCCATGCAGATGAGCCGGGCGGCGCACTCGTCCATCCTCCTCACCGACGGGCGCGTGCTGGTGCTCGGCGACCTGCAGGCCTCCGCGGCCACCGACATCTTCGAGCCGGCCCACGACCTCTGGAGCCAGGGGCCGGCCCTGCAGCCCGCCTGGGCCGCGTCCACCGCCACGCTCCTCCGGAACGGAAAGGTCCTGGTCTTCGGAGGCGAAGGCCCGCAGGGCTTCCCGGTCTCCACCGCCTTGCTCTTCGAGTGACGGCGACGCTCACGGACGGGCTCCCCGGGCGGCGACCTCGTCCAGGAGGTCCAGGCCGGCGGGCCAAGCCCCGAGCCCGCTCGCTGCGTTGATGTGGCCCGCGGCGCCGATCTCGACCAGCCTGGCGCCCCATCTGGCCGCGAACAGCCGCGCCCGGTCGAGCGAGACGTACGGGTCGTCGGTGCTGGCCACCACGGTGGTCGCGAACGGGAGCCGGCCCAGCGGCATGGGAGCGAACCCGGTGGGCTCGGCCGGGTAGGAGGGCGCCTCGACGTCCGACGGCGCCACCAGCAGCGCACCGCGGATCGGTCGCCGGTGCGCCGCGGCCCAGTGGGCGACCAGGGCGCAGCCGGCGCTGTGCGCCACCAGGACCGCCGCGGGCCCGGCCGCCGAGACGGCCGCGTCCAGGTTGGCCACCCAGTCGGCGCAGCGCGGCCCCTTCCAGTCGGCCTGCTCGACGCGCCGGTAGTCGGGGCGTCCGCGCATCCACAGGGTCTGCCAGTGCTGCGGCCCCGAGTCGTGGAGCCCGGGGAGGATGAGAACCGGCGAGGCAGGAGCTGGCATCGGCCCCTATCTAGCGGGATGGTCGTCCGGTTGCCCACGACGGACCAGCGGGCGAACCTCGCGCTGGGCCGCTAAGTACGGGCGGGCCGCCCGGGCCATCGGGCCCGCCGGCCCGCTTGGGTGCGGGGGCCCGGCGAGCGACGGCTGGAGGAGCCCCATGGAGCACGCGACCATCACGCGCAGACAGGTCTTGAAGGCCGGCGCCGCCGCGCTCGGGATGGCCGCCCTGGAAGGCGCGCCGGGCAGGGCCCGCGCGGCGGAGGGCGGTCCCCGGCCGGCCGCGGCGGCCGGCACCTTCGTCCTGGGCGGGGACCTCCCGGTGAGCCGCATGGGCTTCGGCGCCATGCGCGTCACCGGCCCGGGCATCTGGGGAGAGCCAGCCGATCCGGCCGGGGCGCGCAAGCTCCTGCGCCGCGCGGTCGATCTGGGGGTGACCCTCATCGACACCGCCGACGCCTACGGCCCCGAGGTGAGCGAGCGGCTGATCCAGGAGGCGCTGCACCCCTACCCGCCGGGCCTGGTCATCGCCACCAAGGGAGGCCTCACCCGGCCGGGGCCGGAGCGCTGGGACCGCGACGGCCGCCCGGAGCACCTGCGCCGCGCCTGCGAGGGGAGCCTGCGCCGCCTTCGCCGGGAGCGCATCGACCTCTACCAGCTCCACGCCCCCGACCCGAAGGTGCCGCTGGCGGACTCCATGGGCGAGCTGGCGCGGTTGCAGCGGGAGGGCAAGATCCGCCACGTCGGCGTCTCGAACTTCGGGCTGGACGAGCTGCGGCTGGCGCGGGGCATCGTCAAGGTGGTCTCGGTCCAGAACCGGTACAACGTCGGCGATCGGCGCTCCGAGGACGTCCTGCGCGCCTGCGCCGCCGACGGGATCGCCTTCCTCCCCTGGGCGCCCCTGGCCGGCCGGGAGCGCGAGGCCGCCCGGTCGGGATCGATCGAGGCGCTCGGCCGCATTGCCAGGAGCCGCGGGGTGAGCGAGATTCAGGCCGCCCTGGCCTGGCTCCTGGCGCGCTCGCCGGTGATGCTGCCCATCCCGGGGACGAGCTCGGTGGCCCATCTCGAGGAGAACGTGGCCGCCGCGGCGCTGCGCCTCACCCCCGACGAGCTGGCGCGGATCGGCTGAGGGGGCCGCGGTGCCGGCCCTCCCGGCGGCGCGCCTAGCGTCGCCTGGCCGCGATCCACACCGCCGAGTCCCAGGCGTTGCGGATCCCGATGAACAGGAGGAAGAGCGAAGCGGCGCCGACCACGTCCAGCGCCGCCGACGGCCAGCGCGGCAGCATCACGGCTGCCGCCGCGATCGCGGCGTACGCCACCAGGGGCATGGCCACGTGCCAGATCCAGTCGGAGAGCACCGTCGCGTACGAGCGCTGCCCGCGGGCCTGGACCACCACCCAGCTGGTGAGCGCCAGGCCCGCGATCCCGGTGGCGCCCAGACACAGTGAGAGGGAGGTCCTGCCGTGATGGGGCACGGACAGGATCGCGGCCACCAGCAGCACCCCGCAGAAGTGCAGCACGGTGGGGGTCCCGAAGGCGCGAACCCCGCCCTCGACGTCTGCGAGCGCCTCGGAGCGCAGCGCGATCACCACGAACATGAGGCCGGTCAGGGCGGCAGCCGCCGACCCGGTGATGACGTAGAAGGTTCCCCACTCGGAGAGCGGCGTCAGGGCGGACTCCACCATGCCTGGAGCCTAGCGGCCCGAACCTGCGCCGGCTTGTTAAGATTTCCTTTATGGCCCATGCACTTTAAACGGCTTTCGCGAGGCGGCTCGCGAGCGTAGAAGTCGCAGCATGCCAAACGCCAAGGCCTACTCCGTCGCCAGCGCCACCTCCCCCTTCGCGCCTACCACCATCCGGCGCCGCGACCCGACCCCGCACGACGTCCAGATCGAGATCCTCTTCTGCGGCATCTGCCACTCCGACCTCCACACGGCCCGCAACGAGTGGAGCGGCATGCCGACCACCTACCCCTGCGTCCCGGGCCACGAGATCGTCGGGCGGGCCGCCAGGGTCGGCTCCGCGGTGACCAGGTTCAAGCCGGGCGACCTCGTCGGCGTCGGATGCATGGTCGACTCCGACGGGACCTGCCCCGAGTGCCAGGCCGGGTACGAGCAGTTCTGCTCGAGCGCGGTCTTCACCTACAACGGGCCCGACAAGCACCTCGGGGGCGTCACCTACGGCGGCTACTCCGACAGCGTGGTGGTGGACGAGCGCTTCGTCCTCCGCGTCCCATCGAACCTCGACCCCGCCGGCGCGGCACCTCTCCTCTGCGCGGGGATCACGACCTACGCGCCCATGCGCCGGCAGGGCGTCTCCAAGGGCAAGAAGGTCGGCGTGGTCGGCCTCGGCGGGCTGGGCCACATGGGCGTGAAGCTCGCCCGCGCGCTCGGCGCCCACGTGGTGGTCTTCACCACCTCGCCCGGCAAGAAGGACGACGCGCTCCGCCTCGGCGCCCACGAGGTGGTCGTCTCCCGAAACGCCGACGAGATGCGGAAGCAGGCCGGGAGCTTCGACTTCATCCTCGACACCATCGCCGCCGAGCACGACCTCAACGCCTTCCTGCGCCTGCTCCGCCGCGAGGGCAACCTCACCCTGGTCGGCGCCCCGGACCAGCCGCTCCCGGTCGCCGCCTTCGGCCTCATCTTCGGGAACCACTCCCTCTCCGGGTCGCTCATCGGCGGCATCCGTCAGACCCAGGAGATGCTGGACTTCTGCGGCGCGCAGGGCATCACCGCCGACGTCGAGCGCAT
>DASRTO010000668.1:0-1584 GCA_035655915.1 Anaeromyxobacteraceae bacterium | reverse complement strand
GCTCCTGTCGTACCGGCACTTCGACCTGCCCGCCAGCGAGCCCGCCGCCCCTGCGGTGTATCCGGGCCGCACCGATCACGTCGAGGGGGCGGCCACGCTGGAGTCGCTGGGGAGCGTCTACCTGCGCCTCGACGGCGGCTGGGCCCGGGACGCCGTCTCCGGCAACGAGCGCTCCTGGGTGGGGCCGGTGGTCCTGGCGCCGCGCGCCTGGCGCGGCGGCGGCTTCTCCGCCGGCTACGCCGAGGAGTTCGGCTGGCTCTCCGGGCGCAGCCTGTGGGCGCAGGGCGACCTGGCCCCGGGCGCGGGGACGCGCCTCCTGGCCCGGCTCTCCTTCACCATGGACGAGCGGCCGGCGCCGCTCTCGGCGGACAGCACGGTCGGCGTCGCCTTCTCCGGCTTCTTCGACCTCTCCGCCTGGTTGCGGCTCAGGCTGTCGCTGCTGTCGCGGTTCGCCATCCCCTCCCTGGGCGGCGAGGGCGCGACCGTCTCGATCGACTGGGGCGCGACGGGCCTGGCCGCCCTGGAGGGGCGGTACTAGGAGTCAATGGAATCCGCGGCGGGGGACGAGCCCCCGCCCTACCTGCGACCTCCGCCCCGGCCTCCGCCGCCCCCCCGGTAGCCGCCGCCACCACCCCGGTAGGAGGTGGGAGCCGGGGAGCTGGGGCGGGCCGAGGGCTGCGAGGGCGCCGAGCGGTAGTCGCCCCACTGGCGGGCGGACTGCTCGCGGTTCATCTGTGGCTGGGCCTTGGGCGCGCTCTGCCAGCCTCCGGCCCCGTGCTTCTCCCAGCCGCCGCCCTGCGAGGGGCGGTAGACGTTGCCGTCGCGCCCGGCGTAGACGTCCCCGGTGGAGGGGCGCGCGCCCCCGCCGGCGGGCAACGTGCCGGCCGAGGGGGTGGAGGGACGGGTGGCCGGCCGGGTGGCGGCCCCGCCCCACTGACCGTAGACGTTGCCGCCGTTGATGGAGGCCGGCGGGCGAGGCGTCCCGGTGGAGGGGCGGCCGCCGGCCGGCGGCGGCGCCGGGGCGGTACCGCCAGGCGGGCGAGCGGCGCCCGGCGGCGGCGCCGGCGCGGTGGCGCCGGGCGGCCGGTAGCCCGGGTACCCGGGATAGCCGCCGTACGGCGGCCGGTACCCAGGGTACGGGGGCCGGTAGCCGGGGTAGGGCGGCCGGTACACCGGGTAGAACGGGGGACGGTAGATGGGCATGGGGCCCCACCATGGGCCGACGCCGAAGCCGATGGAGAAGCCCGGTGCGTAGAACCCGAAGCCGAACCCCATGTGCCAGCCGGTCCACGGGCTCCACCCGACGTGGACGCCGAAGCCGAAGGTGACCGGCGGCCCGTACCAGACGGTGGGGCCGATGTAGGGCGGGTAGTAGTAGCCGGTGCCGTAGACCACCACCGTGGTGGTGGCCACCGTCCCCATGTAGCCGGGGGTGTAGCCCACGCTGACGGTGTCCGCCGTCGACCCGTAGACCTTGACGTAGGTGACGTAGTGCAGCGGCGAGGAGGGCGGGATGCCGTAGATGGCAGCCGGCACGCTGGTGGCCACCACCCAGGGGCCGGCCGCGCCCTGGGCCACGAACCA
>DASRTO010000667.1:0-5257 GCA_035655915.1 Anaeromyxobacteraceae bacterium | reverse complement strand
GGCGGAGGCCGGGGCGGCGCGGAGCGCGACAGCGGAGCCCGCGGCGGCCCGGGCGCGAGCCACTGCCTCCACCGCCCGCAGCGGAGCCGGGGCCGGCGTGATGAAGTCCTCCAGCTCGACCGACTCCGGCACCGCCTCGGGCGCGGGCGCCGCGGCGGCGGGCGCAGCCGGCCCCGGGCCCGAGGGGGCCCCGGAACTCGGCGGCGTGGCGAAGAACCTGTCCAGGGCGTCGGGGGCCCGGCTGCCGAACTGCACCATCGTCTCGCCCGAGCCGGGGTCGTCCTCCAGCTCGAGGGAGAGGGGCGCCGGATCCTTCTCGCCGGGGAAGTAGAGCCGGCGCACCGCCGCGGCGATCTCCCGGTCCCCCGCCAGCGCCACCCTGACCCGGCGTCCGGCGCGGAAGCGGATCTCGTCCACCACCGCGATGTTGCCGGGATCGGACATGGCCACCGAGACGGTGGAGGTGTCGGCGGCGTAGGGCAGCACGTTGTGGCGGGCCGCCATCTCGCGCGGCAGGAGCCGGAGCGCCGACTCCAGGAGGGGGCCGCCCTCCAGCGCGTCGAGCCGGACCACCTCGTACCCGAACTTGCGCGAGAGCGCCTCGACGACGCTGGCCTCGCTGGTGATCTTGAGGTCCACCAGCGCCTGCCCCAGCCGCCCGCCCCACTTGCGCTGGTGGCCGAGCGCAGCGTCGAGCTGGTTCTGGTCGATGACCCCGGCCTCGAGGAGCATCTCCCCGAGCCGCTTGCGCACCGCCATGTCCCGGGACTCTACAGCGCCCGGGCCGGGCCGGTCGAGCCGGCGGGGGAGGCGGTCAGCGCTCGGCGCGGGTGGCGATGGCCAGCCGTGGCAGCCCCTGGCGCCGGGCCAGGTCCATCACCGCCACCACCTTGCCGTGGATGACGCCCTCGTCGGCCTGCACCAGCACCAGCGTGTCCGGGTCGCGCTGGTGGGCCTTGGCCAGCACGTCGGCCAGGGTGGCCTCGTCCACCACCTTGCCCTGGACCACCAGCCGCCCGTCGGCCAGCACGGCGATGGCCAGGTCGTGCACGTCGCGGGCCGCCTGGGGCTGGCCGCCCTTGGGGAGGGTCACCTTGATGCCGCCGTTCTGGCCGCCGGCCTCGGCGATGGCGGTGGTGGTGACCATGAAGATGATGAGCAGCACCAGGAAGATGTCGGTGAGGGGCGTGATGTTGATGTCGGCGAAGATGGCGGCGCCGCCGCCCTCCTCGTGCTCGTCGCCGTTCCCCATGCCGCTCGCCGCCATGTCAGGCTCCCGGCCGCGGCTCGGCGGGCGCGGCCCCGAGCGCCGGCAGGCGCTCCTTGACGATTTCCAGGTATTCCTCGGTGAGCAGCTTCAGCTGCACCGCCACCTTCTGCACGTGGGTGTTGAGGAAGTTGTAGATGACCACCGCCTCGATGGCCACCGCGATGCCGCCGGCGGTGGTGACCAAGGCCTCGGAGATGCCGGCCGCCACCACGCTGAAGCCGCCCTGGCCGCTGGCCGCCATCTGGTGGAAGGCGCGCATGATGCCCACCACGGTGCCGAAGAGCCCGATGAAGGGGGCGGTGGCGCCGATGGTACCGAGCATCCACAGGTTCTGCCGCAGCTTGAGGTTCACCTGCTGGCGCTGCCGCTCCACCGCCGCCGCCACCTTCTCCTCCGAGGGGGGCGGCGCCCCGGGGCGGCCGGGGGCGGGCCCGCCCGCCACCAGCGCCGCCAGGAAGACCTCCGCCGCCGGCGAGTCGGAGCGCTCGCACTGGGCGCGCCCGTCCTCGACGTCGCCGCGGAAGAGGGCGCGGGTCACCGCGTCGGCCAGGCCCCGGGCGGTGTCGCCGAAGCGCCACAGCGCCAGCACGCGCTCCACCGCCACCGCCACCGCCGTCACCGAGCAGGCGACGATGAGCCACATGGCGATGCCGCCGGTCTTGACGAGAGCCAGGAGCTCGCTGTCCACGGTGATCTCCCTCGGGTGCCAGGGGAGAACTTAGCGGATCCCCGGCCGGGTTCAAGCGCGCCAGAGGCGCCCGCGCCCCGGTCGAGAACGCTCCACGCCCGGGCTCATTCCCGCGCCGGCGCCCCGTGGCGAACCGGCAGCTCCAGGGGCGGCGCCACCGTTCCCGGGGCCAGGTCCACCACCCGGGCGCCGCGGGGCGGCTCGAGCCGGAACAGGGCCGGATCGGAGGGGCCGTTCACCTCGAGGTCGTCCTTCCACCGCAGCTCCAGGGTCACCCCCGCCGCCGGCGCCTCGAGGCGCGCCGCGGTGGGGAAACGGGCGCCGCCCCGCCGCCGGAACGCCCACAGCTCCAGGTCGTAGTCGGGGCGGGCCGGCGACGGCGACGCCCACCGCACCCGCGAGGCCTCCACCGCCGCCTCCTCCCCCACCGACAGCTCCTGCTCGCCGAGGGCGCCCTGCAGCCGGAGCACCAGCAGCGAGCCGCGGACCGTCACCTGGCGCGGCTCCCCCTCGAGGAGCGGCGCCGTGCCGCACAGCAGGTCGACGAGGTCGGCCGGCGGCAGCGCCAGCGGGAGCAGCCGCGACACGTTCTCGGGGGTGGCCTCTCCCCGGTAGTAGACCTTCTGGCGGGCGTCGTAGAGGGCGAAGCGTCCCCCGTCGGCCACCAGCACCGAGGACACGTTCCCGAAGAAGTCGCGGGTCTCGAGCCGCACCTTGTCGGGCCTCTCGGCCGCCAGGAACTCCTCGACCCAGCCCGAGCCCCGGGGCGACTCGAGGTGGACCCTGGCGTCCCCCTCGACGCGCACCACCCGCGCCTGCTCCGCGCGCACGGCCAGGAGCAGCTCGGCCGGGTCGCGCGACAGGTCGGGCGGCGGCACCCGGCAGCCGGTGAGCGCCGCCGCGGCGGCCAGCGCGGCCCGGCCGAGCCGGCCGCCCATCAGGCGCGCTCCAGGGCCTGCCACAGGTCCTGGACGAGATCCTCCGGGTCCTCCAGGCCCACCGAGATGCGCATCATGCCCCTGTCGATGCCGGCGGCGGCCAGCTCGGCGTCCCCGGCAGCGCGGTGGGAGGAGATCACCGGGATGGAGGCCAGGCTCTCCACGCCGCCCAGGGAGCTGGCCCGGGCCACGATGCGCATGGCGTCGTGGACCCGGCACACCGCCTCGAAGCCGCCGCGGACGCTCACGGAGAACACGCCGCCCCCGCCGCGCAGCAGGGTCCGGGCCAGGGCGTGGTCGGGATGGGACTCGAGGAAGGGGTGCAGTACCCGGGCCACCTTGGGATGGCGCTCCAGGGCCCGCGCCAGCTGCAGCGCGGTGGCGTTCTGCCGCAGCACCCGCACCTCCAGCGTCTTCATGCCGCGGATGAGGTCGTAGGCCGCGGCCGGGTCCAGGTTCCCGCCGGTGGAGCGGCGCACCCGCACCGCCGCCTCCACCAGGCCGCGGCGCCCCGCCACCGCGCCGCAGAGGTGGTCGCAGTGGCCGTTCAGGTACTTGGTGGCGCTGTGGACCACCAGGTCAACGCCGTGCTCCAGGGCGCGCAGGTTCACCGGGGTGGCGAAGGTGGCGTCGAGGATGGAGACGAGGCCGCGCGCCCGACAGGCGGCTGCCACCGCCGGCACGTCCACCACCCGCAGCGTCGGGTTGGTGGGGGTCTCGAAGAGCAGGGCCCGCGCATTCGCGGGCGCGGCCTGCACCGCCTCGGCGAGGGCACCCACCGGGGAGATGCGAACCTCCACGCCGAAGCGGGCCAGCACCTCGCGGGCCAGGCGGGTGGTCTCCCCGTAGAGCGAGTCGGCGAGGAGCAGCGCCTCGCCGGCCCGGAGCACGGAGAGCAGCGCCGCCGAGATGGCGGCCATGCCCGAGGCGAAGCAGGCCGCCGCCTCGGCCCCTTCCAGGGCCGCCACCTTGCGCTCCGCGGCCAGCACGGTGGGGTTCTCGAGGCGCGAGTAGAGCCACCGGCCCTCGGGATGGTCGAGGTAGGCCGCGGCCTCGGCGGCGCCGGGGAAGCGGTAGGTGGTTGTCTGGTAGACCGGGGTGGTCACCGAGGGAACGGCGAGGGTCTCGTCCTCGCCGGCGTGCACGGCCAGCGTGCCGAGCCTGTGGGTCTGCATGTGGCGGAATCTAGACCAAGACGCGGGAAGATCAGAAGAGCCGCCCTCGGCGGGCCCGCAGCGCCTCGGCCAGGCGCCGGGCCAGCCGGTTCTCCGGCGCCGCCTCCGGGAGCGCCGCCTCGTCGGCGGAGAGCACCTCGCCGAGCAGCGCCTCGAAGCGGGCCTTGTCTTGAAGCAGCACGCACAGGGTCTCGGCCTCGCGCACCCGGGTGAGCTGGTAGCCGGGGGCGAGGCCCCTCGCCCGCTCGAAGTGGGCCCGCGCCGCGGCCACCCCGCCGCCCGCCGGGCCGGGGAGCGAGGCCCGCCAGGCCCCCAGCGCCCGCTCTGGCCCCCCGAAGTCGACCCGCTCGTCGAGCGCGGCCGCCCGCTCCATCATGGAGAGCGCCGCGTCCTTCACCGCCAGCAGCGCCGAGACGCCCTTCCGCTGCGCCGACGACCAGGTGGCGAGCGCCAGCCAGTAGAGGCCCTCGGCCCCCGGCGGCTCCACCCGGGCCGCCGCCTCGGCGGGCGGTTTCCCCGCGTCCACCGCCTCGGCGAAGGCCGGAGAGAGGCGCCTGAGCGCCCGCTCGGCGGCGCGGGCGGCGGCCGGCCAGGCGGCGGCGGCCGCGGCCGGGTCGGACAGGGCCCGGAAGGCATGGGCGCGGGCCAGCCGGAGCTCGGCGGCCGGATCGCCCGGCGCCTCGGCGGCGGCTCGGCCGTAGGCCTCGAGGGCCAAGGCCAGCCGCGCCGGATCGCCGCGCCCCGAGAAGGCGGCGTCGCCCGCGGCGAGGAGGTCGGCGCGGGCCGAGAGCGCCAGCCAGAGCAGGCCGGCCGGGATCACCGGCGCTTCGCGCTCCGGCGGCGGGCGCGGGCCTTGGGGCGCGCCCGGGTGGCGCGGGCCGGCCTGCGGGCGGCCGCCCGGGCCGGCTTGCGCGCGGGCTTCCTCGCCCGGACCTGCCGCCGGGCCGGCCGCTTCGCCCGGACCGGCCTGGCCGGCTTCTTCGCCTTGGCCGCCTTGGGCCTGGCGGCCTTGGCCGGCGCGGCCCTGGCGGGAGGCGGGGCGGAGCGCGGAGAGGCGGCGCCCGCCCGGGGCGGCTCCGGCCGCCGCGGCGGCAGGCCGCGGGTGAGGCGGGCCAGCCGGGCCTCCTCCTCCTGCGCCGTCACCACCAGCGGCGGCTGCCCCGCCCGCTGGCGGGCCTCGTCCTCG
>DASRTO010000666.1:0-15289 GCA_035655915.1 Anaeromyxobacteraceae bacterium | reverse complement strand
GGGACGGCCGACGGCGGCGCGAGCCGCCGCCGCGCCTGCCAGCGGGCCCCCGGTGGTGGTCGAGTACAGCGACTACCTGTGCCCCATGTGCGCCCGGGCGCACCAGGAGACGCGAGCCTTCCTGGCGCGGCGGCCGGACGTGACGCTGGTGCGGCGGCAGTTCCCGCTCGACGACGCCTGCAACCCGCTTCTCAAGCGGCAGATGCACCCGTCGGCCTGCGCCCTGGCCCGGGCCGGGATCTGCGCCGAGGCCCAGGGGCGCCTCGCCGAGATGGACGACGCCCTCTTCGCCAACCAGCAGCGCGGCGAGCCGGTCGAGGCCATCGCCTCGCGGCTGGGGCTCGACATGGGGCGTTTCCGGGAATGCCTGACCTCGCCGGAGACGGAGCGGCGGCTCGCCGCCGACATCGCCGCGGCGGTGCGCGACGGGGTGCGGGCCACCCCCACCTTCGTGGTGGGCGGGACCGCGGTGGCGGGGCGGCTGCCCGAGGAGATCCTGCCGCCGCCGCCGGCCGCAGCGCCGAGCTCGGCGCCGGGACGGTGAGCGCCCCCCTGCGCGGCCGCGGCCGGGGCGCTAGCATCCCGGTATGGCCTACACCCTCCACGTCGGCGAGAAGAACTACTCCTCCTGGTCGGCGCGCCCCTGGATCCTGATGCGCCAGGCGGGGATTCCCTTCACCGAGCGGTTCGTGTCGCTCCGGCCGGACCCCGGCAAGGCGGCCCGCCTAGCCAGGCTGCCGGCGGGGCGGGTCCCGGTGCTGGAGGACGACGGGCTCATGGTGTGGGACTCGCTCGCCATCGTCGAGTACCTGGCCGAGCGCCACCCCGGGATCTGGCCGGCCGACCCGCGGGCGCGCGCCTGGGCGCGCTCGATCTGCGCCGAGATGCACGGAGGCTTCCAGGCGCTGCGCGAGGGCATGTCCGTGGACGTGCGGGCGCGCCGGCCGCAGCGCCAGCGCACCCCGGCCATCCTCGCCGACATCGCCCGCGTCGAGGCGCTCTGGACCGAGACCCGCCGCCGCTTCGGGAAGGGCGGGGCGCTCCTCTTCGGGGCCTTCAGCGCCGCCGACGCCTACTACGCCCCGGTGGCCTTCCGCTTCCAGACCTACGGCGTCGAGCCGGCCGGCGAGGCCGGCGCCTACTGGCGGGCCCTGCTGGCCCTCCCGGCGGTGCGGGAGTGGGAGGCCGGCGGCCGCGACGAGGCTCCGCTCCCGGACCACGACCTCGACCTCCTCTACCCGGACGATCGCGCCTGATCGGGACCGGGCCGTGGATGGGCCCGGCCGCCGTCCCGCCCGGCGCTGCGCCCGCGGCCGGCGGGCGCCCCTCGCCTTCGGCGAGGCGCTCCGGTAAGACCTTCCCGTGCTCGAGTTCGAGGTCAGCGCCGACGCCGCCGGGCAGCGGCTCGACAAGTTCGTGCGACGCGTCCTCAAGGACGTGCCCCTGAGCCACGTCTACAAGATGCTGCGCACCCGCAAGGTGCGGGTGAACGACGGGCGCGGCCGCGCCGAGCAGGTCCTGGCCGAGGGGGACCGGGTGGTCATCCGCGGCGACGAGGAGCGCCTGCTCTCGCGGCGAGAGCCCGGAGCGGGGCCGGCCCCGGCGGTCACCTTCCGGGTGCTCCACCAGGACGAGCACGTCCTGGCGGTGGACAAGCCGGCCGGGCTGCCGGCCCATCCCGGCACCGGCATCAGCGGGCCCACCCTGGTGGAGGAGGCCCGCGCCTTCCTGAAGGTGCCCCGGGACCTCCCCCCCACCGAGTTCCGCCCCAGCCCGGCCCATCGCCTCGACCGGGACACCTCGGGGGTGGTGCTGGTGGCCAGGAACCGCAGGGCGATGGCGCGGCTCACCGAGACGTTCACCAGCGGAGAGGGCGTCCGCAAGACCTACCTGTGCGTGGCCAAGGGCAAGATGCCCCGCTCGGAGGGGGTCATCGACCTGCCCCTCTCCGAGCACGAGCAGACCGCCGCCTCCCGGCGGCGGCGCGGCGTGAACCTCCAGGAGGCGGTGACGCGCTACCGGGTGCTCGGCGCCATCAAGGAGGCCTCGCTCCTGGAGGTGCGCATCGAGACCGGACGCACCCACCAGATCCGCCGCCACCTCCAGGCGGTGGGCCACCCGCTGGCGGGCGACCGGCGCTACGGCGACTTCCCCTTCAACCGCCTGGCCAGGGTGCGCTGGGGGCTCGGGCGCATGTTCCTCCACGCCTGGAAGCTGGAGCTGCCGCACCCGGCCGGCGGACCGCGGCTCCGCCTGGAGGCGCCGCTCCCGCCCGAGCTCCTGGAGGCCTTGCGGCGCATGAACCTCCCCGCCCCGGGGCGCCCGGCGCCGGCCGGCGGCGGGATTGATCGGGCCGGGGAGGGATCCTAGAGTCCCGCCGGATGAGCGACGCCCCCCGCGCCGGAGAGACGCCGCCGGCCCCGCCCGGACCGGCGAGCCCGCCCCCCCCGCCGGAGCGGATGGTGCTGGAGGGGCTGCCTCCCCGCCAGCCGCCGCTGCGCCGGCTCCTGCGCTGGGCGCTCTTCGCCGCCATCGGGCTCGTGAACGCCAGCCTCATCGGCGGCCTGGCCCTGTATGCCTGGTTCGCCCGCGGCCTCCCCTCGGTGCCCACCCTGGCCGAGTACCGCCCCCCGGTCATCACCGAGATGGTGAGCGCCGACGGCCAGATCGCCGGGGAGTTCTTCGTGGAGCGCCGCAAGGTGGTCCCCACCCGGCGCATCCCCAAGCAGCTGGTGCAGGCCTTCATCGCCTCCGAGGACAAGAACTTCTTCGACCACGGCGGGGTGGACTGGCTGGGGACGCTGCGGGCGGCGGTCAACACCTACGTGCTGCGCAAGAAGATCCAGGGCGGCTCCACCATCACCCAGCAGACCGCCAAGGCGCTCCTCATCTCCGCCGAGGGGTTCCGGGAGGGCACCCGCAAGAGCCTGAGCCGCAAGATCCGCGAGGCCATCCTGGCCTCGCGCCTGGAGCGGGCCTTCGCCAAGGAGGAAATCCTCTTCCTGTACCTGAACGGCGTGTACCTGGGCCACCACAGCTACGGGGTGCAGTCGGCGGCGGAGAACTACTACCGCAAGAACGTCGAGGACCTGACGCTGCCGGAGGCGGCGCTCCTGGCCGGGCTGCCCCAGGCGCCGTCGCGCTACTCCCCCTTCGCCCACCCCGAGCAGGCCAAGGCCCGGCGCCGCTACGTGCTGCGGCGCATGCACGAGGAGGGGATGATCACCGAGGAGGAGCGCTACGCCGCCGAGGAGGCGGAGGTGAAGGTCCACCAGGTGGACGACATCTTCCGCGAGACGGCCCCCTTCTACGTGGAGCAGGTGCGGCGCCAGATCGTGGAGCGCTACGGCAACGAGCGCATGCTCCAGGACGGGCTCAGGGTGGAGATGGCCATGGACCTGGAGGCGCAGCGGGCGGCGCAGGCCGCCATGCTGCCCGGGCTCATGGAGGTGGACCACCGGCAGGGGTGGCTCGGGCCGGTGAAGCGGGTGGCGGGCGCCGAGCGCCAGGAGCTCCAGGCCCGCCTCGCCCAGGCCTGGCCCCGGGGCTCCCTCAAGGCCGGCGACTACGCGGTGGGGATCGTCTCGGCGGTGAACGACGCCGAGGGGCGGGCCGCGGTCCAGGTGGGGGAGGAGGAGGGGGTCCTCCCCATCGCCGGGATGCGCTGGGCCCGCAAGCCGAACTCCGAGGCCTACTACCCCGACGCCCTCATCTCCCGCGTCTCCACCGCCCTGAAGCCGGGCGACGTCATCCTGGTGCGGCGGGTGGAGCCGAAGGAGCTCCTGGAGCGGGAGAGGGGCTTCCGCGATCCCAAGCCCAAGCTCATCCCGGAGGCGGGGCTCCTCCTCTCCCTGGAGCAGGAGCCCAAGCTGCAGGGCGCCCTGGTCTCGCTCGACCCCTGGAGCGGCTACGTCACCGCCATGGTGGGGGGATACGACTTCGACGCCTCCGAGTTCAACCGCGCCTTCCAGGCGTGCCGCCAGCCCGGGAGCGCCTTCAAGCCCATCGTCTACACGGCCGCCTTCGAGAAGCTGGGGTTCACCCCGGCCACGCTGCTCCTCGACGCGCCGCTGGTCTACCGCGACGACGAGAGCGCCTGGAAGCCCCAGAACTTCGGCGAGTCCTTCAAGGGCGAGGTGACCCTGCGCGAGGCGCTGGTCCACTCCATGAACATCCCGGCCGTCCGGACCGCCGAGGCGCTGGTGAGCAAGTTCGGCATCGGCATCCTCGCCGAGTGGGCCCGGAACGTGGGGCTCACCACGCCGGTGAAGCCCGAGCTGGGCAGCGCCATCGGCAGCTCCTGCACCACGCTGTGGGACCTCACCGGCGTCTACGCCCTGCTCGACCGCTACGGCGAGAGGCGACCGGCCACCTTGGTGAAGCGGGTGCTGGACCGGAGCGGGGAGGTGCTGGAGGACCACGCCGACTGGCACGATCCCTGGGTGCCGCTGCGGGAGCGGCTGGCGGCGGCCCACGCCGAGGTCTCCACCGATCGCGAGCGGGCCATGGACGAGAAGAGCGCCTACCTGGCGGTGCACCTGATGCAGGAGGTGGCCACCGTCGGCACCGGCGCGCAGGCGGCGCGGCTCGGCAAGCCGGCCGCCGGCAAGACCGGGACCACCAACGACTCCTTCGACACCTGGTTCCTCGGCTTCACCCGCCACCTGGTCACCGGCGTGTGGCTGGGCTACGACTTGAACGAGTCGCCGCTGGGGCGCTACGAGACCGGCGGCCGGGCCGCCCTGCCCATCTGGCTCGGCTACATGCAGCGGGCGCTGCGCGAGCGCCCTGAGCCCGGCTTCCGGGTGCCCGAGGGCGTGGTCATGGTCCGCATGGACCCGCAGACGGGCAAGGCCACCCCGCCCTTCGACCGCAAGGGGGTGGTGGAGCCCTTCGTCGAGGGGACGGAGCCGGTCCTCGAGTCGCCCGACAAGGCGCGGCTCGAGGTCCAGGATCTCTTCGCGCAGTAGGCCGTCCCGCCCCGGGGGACGCGGCCTCGGCGCGGGCGCCGTTTCTTGACCCCCCTCCCGGGGGAACGTAGCCTCGTCACGGCGCCATGCTCGCCTGGATCGAGAGACTCGGCCTCAAGCGGTCGATCTACCTCGCCTTCTCCCTCGCCGTGCTGGCGGTGACGGTGGCGACGCTGCTGCTCCTGAACCGCTTCGTGCGCGAGTCGCTGGAGTCGGGGCTGCGCCGGCGCGGAGAGAGCCAGGCGCGGGTGCTGGCCCTGGAGATGGACCTGGCGCTGTCGGCGGGCGACGCCGCCCTGGCCCAGGATCAGATCGATCACGCCTTCGACCCCGACGACGGCGCCTACGCCATCGCGCTGCGGGGGGACGGGTCGGTGTTGGCGCGCCGCCTGGCCCCCGGCCTGGCCACCCGGATCGAGGCCATCGTCGCCGACCACGCCCGGCGCGGCTACCCCTCCTTCCACCAGGCCGACGGCCTCTACGCCTTCGGTGCCGCGGTGGGGCGGGAGGAGTCGAAGGGGGGCAAGCTCCCGCCCCCCGGCGACCGGCGGCCGCCGGGGCAGGTGCTGCTCGGCCTGTCCACGGCCGGGCTCGACCGCCAGCTCAACCAGGTGCGGCTGGCCATGGTGGTGACCCTGGCCGGGGCGGTGGTCTTCTTCGGCGGCCTGGGCTGGGCCCTCTCGTCGCGCCTCCTGTTCGGCCCCATCGGCGAGATGCGGGCGGTGGCCCGGCGCATGTCCGAGAGCGACCTCTCGGCGCGCGCCGGCAAGCATGCCGAGGACGAGTTGGGAAGCCTGGCCGAGTCCCTGAACCGGGTCGGCGAGAACCTGACCGTGACCCTGTCCCGGGTCAAGGGGGTCACCGAGGCCCTGGGGCAGGTCATCGAGCGCATCAAGAAGACGGGCACGGTGGTGGCCGAGGGGGTGGGGACGGTCTCGGCGCGGGTCATCGACACCAGCCTATCCATGGAGCAGATGATCGGGGGGCTCAGGGGCATCGCCGACAACGTGGAGGTGCTGGCCCAAAGCGCCGAGCAGTCGTCCTCCTCCATCCTGGAGATGGCGGCCACCAACGACGAGGTGGCCGAGAACATCCAGTCGCTCGCCGCCAGCGTGGAGGAGACCACCGCCGCCATCGAGCAGATGACCTACTCCATCAAGGAGGTGGCCAAGAACGTGGAGGATCTGTCGGCCACCAGCGAGGAGACCAGCTCCTCCATGAACGAGATGGACGTTTCCATCTCCCAGGTGGAGTCGAACGCCAACGAGACCGCCAGGCTCTCCGAGCAGGCCACCCGCGACGCCGAGATGGGGACCGAGGCCATCGGCCGCACCCTCAACGGCATC
Organism: Anaeromyxobacteraceae bacterium; assembly: GCA_035655915.1. Classification (GTDB taxonomy): domain Bacteria; phylum Myxococcota; class Myxococcia; order Myxococcales; family Anaeromyxobacteraceae; genus DASTPH01. The sequence goes on along the minus strand of DASRTO010000666.1, from coordinate 8,973 downwards.
GACAAGATCAAGGCCTCCTCGCGGGAGGCCGCCGCGGTCATCGAGGCCCTGGGGCGCAAGATCGGCACGGTGGGCTCGATCCTGGGGGTCATCGACGAGGTGGCCGAGCAGACCAACCTCCTGGCCCTGAACGCCGCCATCCTGGCGGCCCAGTCCGGCGAGCACGGCAAGGGGTTCGCGGTGGTGGCCGACGAGATCAAGGACCTGGCCGAGCGCACCGGGGCCTCCACCAAGGAGATCGCCGAGCTCGTCCGCTCGGTGCAGGAGGAGTCGAAGAACGCCGTTCACGCCATGGAACGGGGCGTGAAGGCCGTCGAGGAGGGCGTGAAGCTCGGTCAGGAGGCGGAAGGGGCGTTGCGCAAGATCCAGGACTCCTCGCGCCAGTCGACGCAGATGGTGAACGCCATCGCCCGGGCCACGGTGGAGCAGGCCCGCGGCTCCAAGCAGGTGACCATGGCCATCAGCCGCATCGCCGAGACGGTGCAGCAGATCGCCGCCGCCACCGCCGAGCAGGCGCGCGGGTCCGAGCAGATCATGAAGAGCGCCGAGAAGATGAAGATCATCACCAGGCACGTGGAGCGCTCCAGCCAGGAGCAGGCCCGCGGCTCCAAGCAGGTCACCAAGGCCATCGAGTCCATCAGCGAGATGGTGAACCACATCAACCGCGCCCAGAAGGAGCAGACCAAGGGCTCCGACCAGGTGATGAGCGCCGTGGTCCAGATCAAGCAGGTGGCCGAGGCCCAGACCGGCTCGGTGCGGGAGCTCGAGTCCGCCATCTCGCAGCTGGTGAACCAGGCCCAGGTGCTGGGCGGCGAGGTGAAGCGCTTCAAGCTGTAACGGCGACCGGGCCCGGCGGGGGACGAGCCCCGCCCTACCCGCCGCCGCGGGCCAGCCGCTCCACCGCCCGCCACTGCGCCTCGGTGAGCGGCACCACCGAGAGGCGTCCCTGCCTGAGGAGCGGCGAGCCGGCGAAGGCCGCCTCGCCCTTCAGGGCCTCGAGGGCCACCGGCCTGGGGAGCGCAGCGCCGGCCCGGAGGTCCACCGCCACCAGCCGGGGGTCCTTCTCCGCCGGATCCGGGTAGGCCTCCCGCACCACCTCGGCCATGCCCACCGCCGCCCGCTCCCCGCCGGTGTGGTAGACGATGGCCCGATCGCCCACCTTCATGGCCCTGAGGTTGGAAAGGGCCTGGGGGTTCTGGACGCCGTCCCAGCGCGCCCGGCCCTCGCGCCGCAGATCCTCGAACGAGTAGCTGGAGGGCTCGGTCTTGAGCAGCCAGAAGGCCACGCTTTCCGGAACCTAGGCGGCGCTCCCCGCCGGCGCAACCGGGTCCGCGCCCCCGGGGGAGCCCGGCAGGGGAGGACGGCCCGGCCGCGGCCCGCGTGCTATAAAAGCGCTGGGCGGTCATGTTCGGCCTCGGCTTCGGCGAGATCCTCATCATCCTGGTCCTGGCGCTCATCCTACTGGGGCCGCAGCGCCTGCCCGACGTGGCAAAGCAGCTGGGCCGGGGGCTGCGGGACTTCAAGAAGGCCACCGACGACCTCCGGGGGCAGTTCGAGCGCGAGCTGTACACCGAGGACCGGCCTCGGACGAAGCCGTTGCTGGTCCAGCCCCCGACCGCCGCCGCACCCGTGCCGGCCCCGCCCCCGGGGCCGGCCCCGGCGGCCACCGCTGAGAACGTCCCCGGGCTCGAGGCCGCGGTGGCCGAGCCGGGCCAGGTCGCGCCCGAGCCGCCGCCGTCGCCAGAACCGGTCCCGGCGCCCGGCGCGACCCGCGAGGCCCCATGAGCGAGGCCGCTCCGCAGTCGCCGTCGCCCGACCCGGAGAAGGCGGTGGGCCCCGAGGACGAGGTCCGGGCCACCTTCTTCGAGCACCTCCAGGAATTGCGGGTCCGGCTCGTGCGCGCCCTGCTCGGGGTGGCGGTGGGGATGGCGGCCATCGGCTACTGGTCGGAAGACGTCTACCGCTGGCTGATGAAGCCGGTGATCAGGTCGCTTCCCGCGAGCCAGCAGCACCTCAACTACACGAGCTACCTCGAGCCCTTCATGGTGTACCTGAAGGTGGCGCTTTACGGAGGCATCTTCGTGGCGGCGCCGTGGGTGCTCTGGCAGATCTGGCTCTTCGTGGCGCCCGGCCTGTACAAGCGGGAGAAGAAGGTGGTGGTCCCGTTCCTGGCCTTCGGCACCGCCCTGTTCTACGCCGGGGGCGCCTTCTGCTACTTCCTGGTCATGCCCTACGCCTTCCCGGCCCTGAACGCCATCGCCGGCGCGGACATGGTGCCCATCCTGACCATGAAGGAGCAGCTCACCCTCTCGCTCGCCATGATGCTGGGCTTCGGCGTGGTCTTCGAGGTGCCGGTCATCCTCGGCTTCCTCTCCATGGTCGGGCTGGTCTCGGCCGACTTCCTGGCGAGGTACCGGCGGGTGGCCATCATCGGCAACGTGGTCCTGGCGGCCATCATCACCCCCACCGGCGACCCCTTCAACCTGGCGCTCATGGCCGTTCCCATGATCCTCTTCTACGAGATCGGCGTGCTCCTGGCCCGGATGCTGGGGAAGAAGCCGGCCGCCGCGCCAGCGGAGACCTGATCGGCGCCGCGCCGGCCGCGCTTTTCCGCTCGCGCGGCGCGGCCGGCATCCTGTAGGGTTCGGCCCCGTGCAGACGTTCCACCTCTTCGTGGTCCTCTTCGCCGCCTGGATGCTGGTGCGCCACGGGCGTCGGGCGGCGCTGTTCCTCTTCCCGTCGCTGGTGCGGTCCGGCGGCGACGCCGCCGCGCCGCCGGCCACCCCGGCGCTGGCCCGGGCCGGCGACGAGCTGGCGCGGCTGGGGTTCGTGCGGCTGGGAGCCAGGCGCGAGACCGGGGCCCTGGGCGGCCTGGACCTCTTCTCCGACGCCTGGGCCAACGAGCCGGAGGGGGCCTACGCCGACGTCTTCGACCACGCGCCGCGCGGCGGCGGCGGCCCCTGGGCCTACTTCCTCTCCCCCTTCGCCGACGGGGCGGTGGTGCTCACCGCCAACCACCCGCGGTTGGCGCGCGCCACCGACCGGCTGCGGACCGGCGGCCTGCCGGGCGCCACGCTGGAAGCCACCTGGGCCGCCCACCGGGTGGCGGTGGGACGCCTCGCCGCCGGACACGGCCAGCCCCGCGCCCGGGCCGAGCTGTCGGTGCGGGACGAGGCGGCCCGCGCCTGGTACCGGGGTCCCGGCCGCCCGGAGCTGAGGCGCCTCTTCCTCGTGAACTTCCTGAACGCGCTCGTCGCCGTCCTCATCGGGGCGGTGAGCGCACGGGCGCTGACCCGCGCCCTCCTCTCCACCGGAGCCCCGCCATGAAGACCGCCAGCCCGCAGGAGGTCGTGTTCCTCGCCGCCAAGCGCACCCCGTTCGGCACCTACGGCGGCGCGCTCAAGGACGTCTCCGCCACCGACCTGGCGGTCCACGCCGCCAGGGCGGCGCTGGCCCAGTCGGGCGCGCCCGCGGCCGAGGTGGAGCACGTGGTCCTGGGAAACGTGATCCAGACCTCGCCCAACGCCATCTACCAGGCGCGCCACGTGGCCCTCCGGGCCGGCGTGCCGCAGGAGGCGCCGGCCCTCGCCGTGAACCGCCTGTGCGGGTCCGGCTTCGAGGCGGTGGTGCAGGGCGCCACCTACCTCATGACCGGGCAGGCCGAGCTGGTGCTGGTGGGCGGCACCGAGTCCATGAGCGAGGCGCCCACCCTGTTGCGCGGGACGCGCTTCGGCGTGCCGCTGGGCAAGGCGCCGGCGCTGGAGGACAGCCTGTGGTCGTCGCTCACCGACAGCTACGCCGGCCTCCCCATGGCGCTCACCGCCGAGAAGCTGGCCGAGCAGTACCGGATCTCGCAGGACGAGGTGGACGAGTACGCGGTCCTCTCGCAGAGGCGCTTCGCGGCGGCGCAGGAGGCCGGCCGCTTCCGCGACGAGATCGCGCCCATGGAGATCCCCGGCAAGAAGGGGCCGGTCCAGTTCTCCCGCGACGAGCACCCGCGCCCCGACACCACCGTGGAGGCGCTGCGCAAGCTCCCCAAGGTCTTCAAGAAGGACGGCGTCATCCACGCCGGCGCCGCCAGCGGCGTCTCCGACGGGGCCGGAGCGCTGGTGCTCGCCACCCGCGCCTACGCCGATCGGCGGGCCTTGAGGCCGCTGGGGCGCCTCGTCAACTGGGGGCACGCCGGGGTCGACCCCACCGTCATGGGCATCGGCCCGGTGCCGGCCTTCCGGAACGCCATGGCGCGGTCCGGGGCCGGGCTCGCCGACTTCGACCTCTTCGAGGTGAACGAGGCCTTCGCCCCGCAGTACCTGGCGGTGGAGAAGGAGCTCGGGCTGCCGCGCGACCGCACCAACGTGGACGGCGGGGCCATCGCGGTGGGCCACCCCCTGGCCGCCAGCGGCGCCCGCATCACCATGCACCTGCTGTACGCGCTCCGGCAGCGCGGACTGCGCTTCGGCCTGGGCGGCGCCTGCATCGGCGGAGGGCAGGGGATCGCGGTCATCGTGGAGGCCCTGTAGCCGCTCGCCTTGCGGCGGCCCCGGCCCCGTGACTAGATCGGGGCCAGGAACGGACCTGGCGGACATGACGCCCTTCACCGGCTGCAAGGTGTTCTCCACCACCCTGGCGCGCGACCGGGAGGCGATGGGCGAGACCATCAGCCGCTGGCTCGCCGATCACCCCGACCTGGAGGTGGTGGACAAGAAGGTGCTCCTCTCCTCGGACCGGCAGTTCCACTGCCTGACCCTGGTCTTCTTCTACCGGGAGCGGCCCCGGGCATGAGGCCGGCCGGGAGCGGGTCGCCGCGGGCCGGGGGCGGATAGGCGACGTGGCGCGAACGGGCATCAGGGAGTCCCTCACCTTCGGCGGCCGCGTGCCGCCGGCCGTTGGCGGCCTGGTGGCGGCGGTGGTGCTGGGCAGCGTGGCGGGCGCGCTGTGGCACCCGCTGCGCGCCGCTGCCTTCTTCGCGCCCGCCCTGGCCTGGAGGGGCGAGGTGTGGCGGCTCGTCACCTGGCTCTTCGTCGAGACCGGCCCCTTCGAGCTGGTCTTCGGCGCCCTCATGTTGTGGATGTTCGGCCGGGACCTGGCTTTCTCCTGGGGGGAGCGGCGCTTCCTCCTGGCCTTCGTCGGGATCGGCGCCGGAGCGGCGCTGGGGACCTCGCTCCTGGCCCTGGCCTGGCCCACCCTCGGCCCCGGGCCGTGGGCCGGGCCGTGGCCGGTGGTGGATGCCCTGGTGGTGGCCTGGGCGCTCCGGTTCCCCGACCGGCAACTGCTCTTCATGTTCGCCCTGCCGGTGAGCGGGCGGACGCTGCTCTGGCTGACCGTGGGCGGCACGGTGCTCTACGCCGCCTTCTCCGGCCTCGCGCCCTATGTCCCCCACCTGCTCGCCGAGGGGCTGGCGGCCCTGTGGCTGCGCGGGCCCCGCCTCAGGCTGCCGCGCCTGCCGCGGTGGCGCCGGCGCCGGCCCTTCGAGGTGATCCACGCCGACCGCGATCCGGACGCCGGGCGGCCGCGCTGGATAAACTGAGCAGCGGGGATCGCGGCGTGGGGCGGGCCGCGGCGGCGCGATCAGGTCACCGACACCTGCCGCACCGCCGCGCGGTAGACCCAGATGCGCCCGGTGTTGGTGCGGCTCTCGACGGGGACCATGAAGAAGCCCACCGCCTCCGGGTCGTAGTCCGGGCTGAAGCCGGCCACCTGGCGCCCGTCGCGGAAGGTGACTCGCACCTTGCGTCCCTCCGCCGCCGGAGGCCGGCCGCCGGGGAGGAGCATGAAGAAGATGGCCTTCACCCGCGAGGCGGCGATGGGCTCGGGCGAGGCGCCGGCGGCGGTGACGAGGGGGATGGACTCCGCGTCCAGATCGGCGTCGGCGATGGTTCCGCGCAGCACCTGTCCCTCGAGCGTGTGCACCACCACCCGGTGCTCGCCGGCCACGAACGTGGGCGACGGGCCTCCGTAGGGCGATAGGCCCACCTGGCTGGGGGCCGCCGGCGCCTCGGAGACCTCCCCCGTCATCTCGACCGGAGGCATCTCCTCGATGACCACCTCGCCGACGTCGAGCTCCTCCGCTGGAGGGGAAGGCGGCGGAGGAGGCCCGGCCGCGGGGACGGCAGGCGCGGGCGGCTCCGGAGAAGCCGCCTTGGCCGCGGCCTCCGGCCCGAGGGAGGCGAGGAACTCGCTGGGGCTCTCCAGGGGCACCGGCTCCGCGGCGGCGGCCTCCCCGGCCGGGCCGAGGTCGATGGCGCCGGGGATCTCGGCGCCCGCGCCGGCTGGCTCGGGCGCCTCCCACGACCCGGGTCCCCCGGCCTGGGCGGGCTCGATCAGGGACGCCGTCGGCTGGTCGCCCTCGGCCGGCACTGCCTCCGCCTCGGGCCAGGCGTCGCCTCCGGCCGCCGGCTCTCCCTCGGTGAACGTTGCGGCGTCGAGCGGCTGGGCCCCCCTGAAGTCCGGGGTCGGCGGCTCGGGCGTGAAGGGCTGGGATCCCGGGGCCGGGGCCTCCGGAAGCGGCTCGACCTCCAAGGGCTCGACCTCGACCAGCTCCGCCTCGATGGGCTCGCCCTCGGGGGGCGCGGCGCCGGCGAGCTCGGGCGGCGGGGCGGTGGCGGGGACCGCGTCCCAGGGCGCCTGATCGTAGCCGCCCAGACCGACGTCAGGCGGGGGAAGCGCCGCCGCGTCGAAGGCCTCCGGTCCCAGGTCGTGGGGCCCAAGCGCCGGCCCCTGCCCGGCCGGCTCGCCGGTGCTCCACGAACCGGGCTGGCTCTCGCCGGCCCCCGCCGCATCGAAGGAGGGCGCGTTCAGGTCGAAGGCCGCGGCCTGGTCGAGGGGTGGCACGGAGGCGCCCGAGTCCCACGCGGCCTGGTCGGAGCTGCCGGCCACTGCCGGGTCCCACGCCGGGCCCTGGGCGTCGACGGGCCCCTGGTTCAGGGCGCCAGGCCCGGGGTCGAGGCCCGGCTCGGCCGGGCTCCCCGTCACGGCGGGCTGGGTGGCGGCGTCGCCGTACGGCGCGCTCTGGTCGTACGACTGGTTCGCGCTCCAGGCCTGGGCGTTCGGGTCCCAGGCCTGGGCGGCCTGGTCCCAGGCCTGAGCGGCCTGGTCCGGGGGCTGGGCGCCTGGATCCCAGGCAGGCGCGCCGGGGTCGTAGGGCTGGTTCGGATCCCATCCCGCCGCGGCCGGCTGGGCTCCCGCGGTGTCGAATGCGGGCGAGGCGGGCTCGGGAGCCGCCGGCCCGGCGGCGAGAGGACCAAGGTCCGGCGCCAGCGGCCGGCGGAGGCCATCGGGCTCCAGCGACGCCTTGAGCGCCTCGGCGGCCGCGTTCACGTCGAAGCCCGGCCGAGGCGCGGCGGCATCGGGGGCGACGATCTCCTTGAGCTGCCGGTAGCGCGCCTGCTCGGCCGGCGACAGCCCCACCGTGGCCAGCTTCTCCTCGAGGTGGCGGAACTCCTTCAGGGGACTTCGCTGCTCGGGCATCTCGTGGTCTCGGGGCGAGGCGCGCGCGGAAACGGCTGGATCATATCGCGCCCCCGTTCGGGCACCAAGGCGGCGCCACCGCCCATCCGTCCATCGCCGGAGAAGTCCAGTTTTTGTCGCGCGGACGGGAATTGGATCGCCCGGCGGATCGATCCTAGAGATCGACACGTGCCCAACATCGTCGACCTGACCCTGTGCGCCGAGGCACGTCGCTCGCTCCACCGCATCCTCACGCAGCGCGGCCTCGGGTTCTTCCTGGAGAACAGCCGCCGCGGCCGCATGCGGCTCGACAGCCGGCGCATCGCCTGGGTGGTGGAAGCGGCTACCCGCAAGGCCCACCAGCCGCGGCGCGACTCCGACGAGCTCTCCCGCACCCGGCGGGTGCTGCGCCGCGAGCTCATCCGGCGGCTGGCGGAGACGATGGTGGAGGCGGGGCTGTAGGCGGCGGACGCTCCGCCCGGCCGGCCTCGAGGGGCGCGGAAGTCGGGCCAGCAGCCCCGGCGCGGGATATGATCGGCGCCGGGCCGCGCCGCCCTGACCCGGGCCCGCCGACGACCGACGTCAGGGACCTGGGAGAGCCCGTGAAGATCGCGAAGGGCAGCGTGGTGGCCGTCGACTACCGTCTCCACCTCGGCGACGGCGTGACGGTGGACGCCTCCGAGTCCGGCGAGCCGCTGCACTACATCCACGGCGAGGGGCAGATCGTGCCCGGTCTGGAGCGGGCCCTGGAGGGGCTCGAGGCCGGGGCCACTCGCGCCGTGGTGGTGGCCCCGGAGGACGGGTACGGCGACTACGACCCCAAGGGGCTGCAGGAGGTCTCGCATGACGCCTTCGGCGGGCGGATCCCCGAGGTGGGCGGGCAGTACCTGGCGCGCGGGTCCGAGGGCGAGACGGTGCCCTTCTCGGTGAAGGAGATCCGCGACGCCACCGTGCTGCTGGACCTGAACCATCCGCTGGCCGGCCGTACCCTGCACTTCGACGTGACGGTGAAGGAGGTGCGGGACGCGACCGCCGAGGAGCTGGAGCACGGCCACGTGCACGGGCCGCACGGGCACGAGCACTGATGGCCATGCCCGCACGCATGGATCCGGCGGCGTTGCCGCCGGCGGGCCACAAGGGCCCGCCCTACGAGCTGTAGTCGATCCGGCGGCGCTGCCGCCGAGCGCCGGATCGCGGGTCCGGGCTCAGGCCGACGGCTTGACCGACGCCGCCTCGCCCGAGCGGGCCACGAAGCGCAGGCGGAGGTCGCTGAGGAGCGTCTGCAGCACCTTCTCCTCCTCCGGGGCCAGGTTGCCGCGGGTCTTCTCCTGCAGCATGCCCAGGATGTCGATGGTCTGCTTGGCGAGCAGGAGGTTCACCTCCACCTTCCGGGTCTCGGGGTGCGGCGCGTCGCCCAGGTGGACGAAAGCCGACGATCCCAGCGAGAGGATGAAGGTGTAGAAGTCGATCCCGGCAGGCGTCCGTTCCTCGTCCATGTGGTCCTCCCCGCCGCGCCCCGGGGGCGCG